>NC_014250.1 GCF_000196515.1 'Nostoc azollae' 0708 | reverse complement strand
ACATCTAAATGGTAACAAATCAGTCTTACTGTTTTGGGACACTACATCTTAAGACAAACACTGTTTACAGTACACTCAGAGTGTCCAATTAGATAATTGTTCCTTCCACATTATATTAGCTGCATAACTAGACGATAAGAAAGTTTTACAATCCAGATTGTAGAACTCTTTATTATTTGATGTTTCAACATTTAACTTTAGTATTATTTTGAAAGCTAAATATTTCCTAAAGTAATTATTATTTTCCGGTGTATTCCTACTTTTCACCAACTAAATAATAACAAAGTATAGTGTGTCCAAACTTAGTCGAAAGTTATTATGGAGCCTTTCTACACTAACCAAATCAAGAAAGATGCATGTTACTGAGGTATTCATCATAAGAACTAGAATTTCCATACTTAATAAAAAGTATGAACAACCTTGGATTCTTTACTGGATCTAGGTTATATTCCTTCACTTTAAGATAAAAATCATTAATGCGTAAGTTTGATGAAATCCCAATGGTAAAGTTTAAGTCTACAGGTATGACTGTAAAAATTTTTTGACTATTTCTCGGCGACTTAGTAAATTGTGATAGTAAATTTCATAATAGTTATTTTCACTATGTTCCGGTTAAAATACATTTCTTTATAATCCTAGATTGGTTTTCTTTGTTTTAGCCTAATCTACACAATAATAATGCTCTCAATTATTAAAGTCATATGTTGGTAACAGTCTCTATAAATTGTATACACCAGTAGAAAAGGGAATTTATTTCCAAGGGAGTATCATATCTACTCTTGGACTGAGTTATTGCTATCACAAATGTAAGTATGAAGAATGAATATTAACTTGAGAGGTCGTAGATATTTAGGCTTATATTGATGCTTTAGATTTGAGCTTGATGATCAGGGTGAATATCTCTATGGTAAAGTTTCTAAATATATGTTTCGAAATACTGAATGAATAGAAGGATTTTATAAAAAATCATTTAGATTAATTAGCTAAACTTAATTTAATAGCTTTTGAAGTTAGTCCCTTAGCTATAAAGCCTTAATGTTTAGCTTTATCCATTACTATTTTTCTTGTAAAAATAGCAGAGACTTATGACAGGTCTTATGATTTGTTTATACCTACTGAGTACCATCATCCAAAAATTTTCCAATCATGAATATTGTTTCGATCAGATAATCTTTATTTTGCAAGATTTGTGTCATATCAGTCCTACAAATAACCAGTTAGTTTATCTTATCTATTTCGTTATGATCGGTATATAGAGGATACTTATTCTTTGTCTATATTCATAAATATACTTCGAATAGATATTATTAAAAATCCTTTGAGACTATAGTTTTATTCAGGTAATCCTATTTTTTAGCGACTATTATTTACAATATAAGAAAATAGTTGAGTACCTGAACTTTATTTCCAAATCGATTTTGGATCTTGGGATGGTAAGTAGTTATTTATATTAGGAAATTTTATGAATCTCCATTAAACTATTTTGATTAATGCTGCTAATATTTTTTTGTGATGGTCAGTTTATTTTATTATTTTCTAGCCTAATTTTCTCAAGATAATTTTTGTATAGGTACTTTTATCTAAACACTGACTATCTTGATTTTTAATATCTTTATGAGATCTTAAAATACTTTTGTCACTTGTGTTTATGATTTTGTGTTTATAATCCTTATATAGCTCTTTAACTATTGTAATTTAGCGAATGTAATGATTATAGAATTAATATTTACTTATTCCTGTATAGTATTTATCTTCTATTTAACTTCTAATAAGAACTAGATGTAGGTTAATACAAGCTATTTAAATGCCTCTGGACGTATTTTCTAAAGATACAAAAGTTACCTTTAAAGTACATTTAATACCAGTTTTAAATTTAAGGAATACTTAGTTCAAGAATTTGTTTTCTCCTGAATTAATTCAAATTTTATAATTATGTTTTCCTATATTCAAGGAATAAGGTGTAGTATCTCTTTAATACAAAACTACCCCAATGCTGTGATTGTTTAACAACTCGAATTTCAGCCATGGTAAATGATTCCTTAGCACCCTTTATCTTAAGATTTTTCACGTGTCTTTTTGTTATTTAAACTTCTTTATTCCTCAATTATTTATCTTTAAAATTAAAAGTGATGCATATTTTAGGATATAGAATATTAGGATTTATTTACTTATTATTCTATCATTAAGTGTGGTGGTGTGAGCAATTATGGGATATTTATTGGATCTAGGCATGATAGTTATTTTTATAAAGTTTATGAACTATCTTTGATATTATTGGCTTACTATTAACACATATTTGTATCTCCTTTATATTTTGAATGTCATCTCTTATCTTTAACGTTTTTAAATTTGGTTTTGCTTATAATTAAATATGATTCTGCAGTTCTTAGGGCTTAAATGCTTAATACTCTCAAAACTACCGATATTGGCTACTTTATCAGTACATTTTTTTACTAATTCTTATAATCCACTACATATTCAATATGTATTCTTAAATATATTGCTTAGAAGTTTTTTAACGAAATTTAATATTATTTAGCATCTAAATAATATTAAATTATTACATAACAGCACTTTACTACACTATCTTATTTTGTTTTTCTGTGCCTATATTCTTATTTTCTGCTACCAGTTGACTTAAGTATTAAGAGTAACTACGTTAAAAAGAATTTAAGCAAATATTTATCAAATCTCTATAGCTTTTAGAACAGCCATATCCTTTTTTTCATTGGTTTATCTCTTTAATTTAAATCCAGAGATATTTACTTCCTATAAGGCTAATCTCGACTACATTTTAAATCTAATTCTTCTGAGGTTCCATTAGTTAAAATTGGTTGTTGATTACCCCCTAATTTAAATACCATACAACTTATCAAAGTCACTACTAATCCTTGAGTTAAAGAGAAACAGTATGTAAACCTCGGTGTTGTACGCTTATATAAAATATATCCATTACTAAATGCTTAGTATAATATGGGACTTTTATATATCTGAAATTTTTTTACTATCTGCTATAGTATCATCATCATAATATTATATTCTTTGCTTGACTGTAGTCTAAATATTATGAAGATACATTACCTATGCAATGCTTTAATCTTAACTGATTAATGATGACTGAGTGTTGCTATAGCCTAGATTAGGTTATCCCTTGTAGTATTATATTGTGTTAATGATATTAGTTGATGATTAGTTTATTAATCTTATTAAATTTTATCATTGTTTGTTTTCTTACGTTTTATTTGGATAATAGTTCGTTTTTGTAGTTCATCAGCTATCAATATTAATAGTGGACAAATTGGT
The DNA here is from genome assembly GCF_000196515.1 of 'Nostoc azollae' 0708. NCBI lineage: Bacteria > Bacillati > Cyanobacteriota > Cyanophyceae > Nostocales > Nostocaceae > Trichormus > Trichormus azollae. The sequence continues at coordinate 18,572 of NC_014250.1, read as the reverse complement.
AACATTATCCAATAGGATAATGTTAAAGGTGCAGTAGCGAAGATTTTTTGTAAGGTAGGTGAGTAAATAATGAAGAGAAGAAGAAGCCATTCTATAGTAATTCCTATCCAAATTAGATGGTTGCTAAAAATACCCAAGCGCAAGATTGAAACGTCTTCCGAACGACAGGCAAAAACGTTACCATCTTGACAGGCTACTATTACTGCTAGGGTCATTGTTGTTGCCTGATTATAAATAGCCATTGTCGCAACATCAGCTGAGTGAGATATAATACTGAGTCTAATAGCTTGTAGTTCGGTAATATCATAGCCCCACATCCACCAAACTAAGAGAAATCCTGTTATACCCACCAAACCTTCTAGTAGTCCTAAAAAGCAGTAAGCACGTAAGAGTAAGGATGAGTTCAAAAGAGGCTGAGATTTCCCTCGTGGTGGTAACTCCATTGAACCAGCTTCTGGTTTTTCTGCTCCTAATGCCAATGCAGGAAGTATATCTGTACCTAGGTCAATAGCTAAGATCTGGAGAATTCCCAGCATTGGTGGTAGTTTCAGAAATACCATTGCTAGGAATGGTAAAAACTCTGCCATATTGGAGGCGAGAATATAAGTCATAAACTTACGTATATTTTGATATACTGTCCGTCCCTCTTCAATTGCGGAAATGATAGTGGCAAAGTTATCATCTATAAGAATAATATCAGCAGCTTCACGGGCAATATCTGTACCAGTACTTCCCATTGCAATACCGATATTAGCAGCGCGTAAAGCAGGCGCATCGTTGACACCATCGCCAGTGACAGCGACAACATGACCAAGGTTTTTATATCCTTCTACTAACCTGAGTTTCTGTTCTGGCATCACCCTCGCAAATACTAGGTTCGTTTTGTTTTTGTCGAGTATCTGTCGTAACTGAGTATCAGAAAGATGCCCTAATTCTTCTCCTGTAATAATTCTCGCCTTGCCTTTGACTAAACCAATTTTCTGGGCGATTGCAGCTGCTGTTAAGCCATAATCACCTGTAATCATTGTCACTTGAATACCTGCACGATGACAGAGGGCAATCGCATTGGCAACTTCTGGACGTGGTGGATCAATCATTGCTACCAATCCCAAAAAGGTCAGGTCCCGTTCCAATAAATTATTATCAAGTTGTTTCAATTCAGCCCCACCTTGATTTATTGCTACTCCTATTACACGATAACCTTGACTAGCAAGTTTATCATTCGCTACCACAATTTCCTCCCGCTGAGTTGGTGTCAGTTCTAGCTTTCTATCTGCATCCCATAAATATTGTGAATGTTGCAATACATCTAAAGTTGCACCCTTACTAAAAACCAAGTACTGTGAAATTCCAGTATTGTCCAACTGTAAATGTCCTTCTAGCAAAACTGTCATCATTCGTCGATGGGAATCAAAAGGTACTTCCCGAATTCTTGGTGCTTGATGTTGTAACTCCTCCAATTTTAAGCCGGCCTTAATTGCTGCTACTAGTAGTGCTATCTCCGTAGGATCACCTGATCCTAGCCATTGATTGGAATTGCGCGGATGGTTTAATTGTGCATTTGAACAAAGTGCTGCACCAGCTAATAGTAACTGCACGTGAGATTTATATTTAGGAGATATAATTTCTACTTTTCCCTTGGGTTCATAACCTACCCCAGTTACATTAATATGAGTATTCGGAATCCATAATTGGCAGACGGTTATTTCATTTTTAGTTAAAGTTCCAGTTTTGTCGGTGCAAATAATAGTTGTTGCACTCAGAGTTTCTACTGCAGATAGACGACGTACTAAGGCATTTTGGGTAGCCATGCGCTTGACACTAATGGCTAGCGCTAAACTCACAGTAGGTAGTAATCCTTCTGGGACAAATGCTACAATAATCCCAGTTGCAAAAATAAAACTTTCTTTCAGTTCCATTCCTCCCAAGAACTTAGTAAGTAAAAATATTATTACACCCATACTCAAAGCAATAATCGTAATAATGTTAACTACTCTGGAAATCTCTACTTCTAAAGTGCTAGTTTCCCGTTTTACATTGGTTGTAAGATGAGCTACATGACCGAACTCTGTATGTCTACCTGTTGCATATACTACTGCTCGCCCCTGACCAGCTGCAATTGTAGAACCTGCAAAAACTAAGTTGTTAGCTTCAGAAATATGGATATTTTCTGTAGTGATAGCTTCACAGAACCGTGGAACTGCTACAGATTCTCCTGTCAGGACTGACATATCCACATATAAAGATTGACTCTTAATAATTCTCACATCAGCGGAAATCCTATCACCTTCTTCTAACTGAACTAGATCACCGCTAACTAACTCACGGCTAGGAATTACACATAATTTCCTATCCCGATAAACTTTTGCTTGCAAAGGTAACACCTTTCTTAAAGCTGCTAAAGCTTTTTCTGCCTGGAACTCTTGCCAAAAACTAAAAACAGCATTGATCCAAATAACTGCCCAAATTGCCCAACCCAATTCTGGTGTTTGAGAAACAAAAGCTAGAATCCCTGCTATCCATAGCAACAACGCCATGAAGTGTGTTAGTTGGTCAGTAAAACGTAGAATTAAAGGTCGTCTTTCCGGTTCAGGGAGTTCATTATAACCGGACTCCTTTAATCTTAAATTTGCTTCTATCTCACTGATACCTTGGTCGGTTGTTCTTAGATTCTGGTAGACATCTCTAGGTGTCAAGGTCCAAATGTGAAAATTGGAGTTCATTGTAAACGGAAGTTCCCCACTTATTCTTTAATACTCTCCTATGTAGGCGATATTTCACTTTATATATCCTCTACCAATAGTATGAGGATACTATTGGTAGAGGATATAGTATCTGTTTATTGCAAAGTTGCTTCTAGAGTAAAATTTATGATTTTAAGGCTTATGTGTTATTTTTTCATGTTATTTATGATGGTTTATAATTCATATATAACGTTTAAGTCTAACTTTTAGCTCGAATGTTTACAAACTTTCCTTATAATGTAAAGCTAATCTTATAAAGATTTTTGTTATCAGTTGTAATTTCCTGGTAAAGACAATATAGCTGATATTACTAATTTCTAACCACTACTGATTAGTATTCCTCCTCATTTTGCCCAAGATTAATAGTTCTCTAACTGTAAGATTTGCAGAACCTCATATTCTAAAAGATAATGACTATTTATTGGTTGTGAGAACTTAGTCTTTATGTGTTCCTGTACTCTATATAAGAACGCTACTAGACGAGTATTAGTCTAGTACTTCTTTCATGATTTTTATAAGATAAACCTATTTTAATAAGATATTTAAAGATAATCTGATTGAATACTATTGATATAGTATTTCTTCAACTAGAGCAAGTTAATTAGTCTATTATAGATATAGAAAAAATTCTCTTTACTTTACTAGTGCCTCAGAAAGACTCATGAAGAATAGGATAATACAATACTTAAAAGGAATTTTTGGAGCTTTAGGTAAATAGGTAGAGTACTAATTAATTAGCTCTAATGTAGCTGTGAATAAACTCCTAAAGGAGCAATTAGTTAGAATGGGATACATCCAATCAACAATAATAACTACCAAACTTAATGAGGTAAGACCACCTAAACAAATTATAGGATAGTTTTGATATAGTAACAGAGTAGAAGGTCTGATCAACAGCTGAAATAAAATTAAGTTAACTTATTATAACTAGAACCAAATAGGTAACGTAAGAAATCACCCATCCTATTCACTAGTATTTCTGATAGTTCTAATTATATTGTATAAATGCTCAGTCTCTGATTATAGTAATTATTATCGATAATAACTACTGTTAACAATTATCCCAATAGAAGTAACTGATTAGAAATACAAATTAGTGCTCAAAACTGCGTATGGATTTGCTAAGGAATCCTGAATTCCTTACTTTATGTGCATTATACAGAAAGGATATAATTAATTATGAATTACTAATTCATTTCTCTGGATAAATATCAAGCCGTAAAAAATGTGGTTGAGTAATGACTTCGTTTATCAATGACTCTTAACTACGTTAATAAAAATAGAGTTGGACTCAGTGTCTTTAAAATAAGTATATATAAACAGGTTATTTATGGTAGTATGAGTAAGAGGTTTTCAGAAATACCTAAAATTGTAGGAGAGCTATTTCAGGGAACTGATTTCTCCAGTTTGTAAACAACTACCCTTCGTATTTTTTTGTTTGAATTTTTGCCTGAGTCTCGGTAAAGCTTCCAAGATTATAGGCCAAAATATATTTTATATTTTCGAGCGCTACTTTATGCTACTCTAGCGAAAGTAATTCTATGAGCAGGACTGTATAATTAGTCTTTCTAGTAGTTCTTAAAAACTTATATTAGCTAAATTAGATATTTGGATATTGTCATTATTATAGAATGTAACTTAAGAACTATGTTCCCTAGATTTATCACAGAGATTTTTAAATTAATCGGTTTTATTCAAGAATTAATAATATTGTGTACCCGTCAGAATTCTTAATTGGACAAGCGTTCTAGCAAGAAAATAGATTATCTGCAAATTATACAATTCCTGGTAATATGGATTGTATTTAGTCACTGGGTAATATATAGACTAATAAATCAAGATTATTCACAAGAGGCTGAATTTCTACATTCCTAATACCATATCTTTTGTAGTCAATTAGTATAAAATATAAAATTTACCCATGTGAATATAATCTAGAAATTAAATTCCTACACTAGTACGGAATAATGGTAGTGCATTGATTTTGAGTTTATGATTGGTAAATTATATATATAGCCTTGATCCCAACGCCAGTTGAAGCCCTATAAATTTAATTATTCACAATTTAAGTCTTATTAAAACGCACATTTACACTGCGTAAGTACTAGGTAAGATATAAATTTACATAAGTAAATAAATAGGAGTTAATAGAATACCATCTTGAATTTTTTAGTCCTTGCTATCGAACTGAGAATTTTTATGTTTACCAGAGATAGAGAAGGGAGAATAAAAAGACCCAAACTATATCAACAAAATGCCAAAATAGGGTAGTTGCACTTACACCAAAATGACCTTTGTCGTAATTCCCTGGAATGAAAGAACGACTCAACATAATGACCTGGAGAATTACACCAATAAGAACGTGCAAACCGTGGAATCCAGTTAATAAATAGAATGTAGAACCAACTAGTCCTGTACTTAACCTAAAATCCAACTTATTCCACTCTGTTCCTTGACCGATTAAGAAAAAAATCCCCATACTGATTGTCATGAATAACAGCAACCGAAATTTCTTCAATTCACCATGCCGAAGAGAATTTTCAGCTGATTGAATGACAAAACTACTAGAGAGTAACACCACCGTATTAATAACTACAAGGGTATATAATTGCGGACCTGAAATCCCACGTGGTAGCCAATTTCCTGAGTGTATTAACCGCAGCCCAAGGTATGTAAAAATAAGACTTAAAAAGACAATGCTTTCCGATAAAAGGAACACAGTAAATCCAAAAATTGCCTTTCCATGGTGGTCTTGAGAAAGTCCACCACGAATTGGTAAGTAACGCTTTAACCAAAGTGGTAAGTATTTTCGGTACTTTTCTAAAGCAATGGGACTTTCATCTATATGAATTACACCACGATTTATTGATTGATAGTTTTTATTCTTTGTCATTATTTTTACTTTCCCTACTGAAGATATTTATAATGTTCTACTTAGTTAAGTATTCAGGATAAGCATAATCATTTTAAAGTTCATCATTCTATAGGAAAAATAGCTTCTCCTATATCAAATTAGAGAGCTATAATGAATAACCCTAGTGTCCAAAAGTACTGATTTTGGATAGATTGGGATCTTATATAATAGACTGTTAGCCCCTATCCTGAATTTTAAAGAGTCAACCTATTACAAATTCTAGTAAAATGGCCCACTTCATAGCTTCAACTAAAGGTTCAATATATAAACCGTATACATAAAACAGTTGAGTGTCTTAATAAACTCATAACAATACTAGGTAAGTTGAAAAATCAGGAATAGCAAGATCAATAGACTTCCTAGGAAATATAGTGAGAAAAATGGCGATCACAACATAACCATATTCAGAAAAGAGACTTTAAATGAACGTATATTATGTGTAAAATAATCAATAACCTTGGAATAGAGTGAGAGAAGAACTATTGCAATCATAAAGTTTATAACTATCAGGTAGATGCTGTCAGAATATAGGTAGATTTTAAATTGTTAACTCTAAGAGTTAGGATATCTTCAGCCATATCAAGAGTGGTAGCCTTTATTTCTTCTTGGTAAATATCTTCAAACATACCTTGCAAATAATGTCCCATTTACAATGGAGTCGTTAATCATTCTACTAAAAATATAATTACCTCATTGATAATTAAAACTTTAGGGAAATATTCATCATTAATATACTTACCTAACAGCTATTTTACCTACTTAACCTAATGTTTTCTAATACCTCCTAAACTAGGAATATTAATTCTAGTACCAATCTCTTGCAAAGATACTCAGGGTAGATCATTTATTAATTTATCATGTATCAGCAAAACTACAACTTAAATGTAATAATGCTCATAGACGAATTCCATTAAACGCTTAATCTTAACTAAGATATTAGGATAAATGCCATAAACCTCATTAACAAAATGTACTACAGCCTTACACTATTCTCAAGTGAGAGCTAAGAACTTTCATTCCATAACTTCTCTTTGAGTCAGTACGTTAACATCCATTTTCGTAAAAATATCATAAAATAAAGTACCTATCAAAAGTGTGATAATAAACTTATCCTTGTCAATTGCAACCTAACGATAAATAATCATATCTTCTTCAGATAGCGATTTTTTTGCAGTGGTCGTAAGGTCATTTTTTACCACAACAAACAATACTAATAAGAGTAATAGATTAACGTTACCTAATTTAGAATTTCAGTTTCTTGAACAGATTTGTCTGCTCTTATATCTCAAAATACCCGACATGCTCTAAGGTAAGTTTGAGACTAAAATAGGTCATAATGTCATATAAGATAGTTTCTACGTACTAATAAGTTAGTACTTAATAATGACTCGAGTAAATTTCCACTCTAAATCATTACTTCATATTAATTTAGACTGAAAGCTAGAACCATATAAATATAAACAACCTATTTAGAGGAAAGTTTATTTAACAAATATACCAAATAATTAACGATTATTAATTATTTGGTATATTTGTAGTTAGTATAAATTCTTGGAATGAGTTAGGGTTAATGAAAAGCCACATCCTTAATCGTATTATGTTACTGATAAAGTCCTCCATATGGGAATGAGGTTCACTGCAATAGGATTAACTATTGTAGTGAAGTAAGAATTCTACCAACCAGGTATTAGTCTCAGCTTCGGTCTCAGGTTTATGTAAGTAGTAGAGAGTTCTAATGATTTCTCCGACAGTACGAAAAGGAGATATCACCCATCATCTATACTTCCCTGAAGGTAAATGGGTACATATTTCAACCCCAAAATAAAATATAATCTCTTGGAACATTAAGCTCTTAGTAATAAATTCATTGTCCATATACAGCATTTAATGAACGCCTTGAAAGAGAAAGTTTGTCTGTAAATTACGGGACATAGAGGCAAACATAAACTGTAGTAATACCTACATATCCTCAACATAGAAATAGTAGGAATTTTACTATACAACACTACTATCCTTATGAACAAAACTCTAAAGTATTAAAAGAGGATACCCTCACCTCAGATGTATGAAGATTTGTACTTTAATATGTTTAAAGTCTAACGGAATCATATCAAAATGACAAAGTTGATTGCTATATTATGAATATAAGTAAACAGTAAAAAAGTGTCGCGTTCGTAAACCCCTCTGTCAAGATAAAGGTTGACAGCAGTGGTTGACTTGAAAGAACGTACTAGAATAATGACGTGACATAACCATCTAAAATGTCTATGACATCTTCTCTGAATAGACTAATTGCCTATACGGTAGATAAATACCAAGATTGGAGCAGCAAAAGCTTTCTACCTTGCTTAACTGTTCAAATATTTTTTGGTGATATAATAAAGCCTAACCATTCTGACATATTAATAAGATCTTCTTATACTTACTTGATACTTTTATGAAGGCTCTTACGCAGTATCAAATCAAGCAATAGCTTTCCACATCACTGAAAAAATTCTTATCTTGGAATATCCGCATTTGAAAGTATAGGATTTCATTGCAAAGCAATGAAAAATTAGCTGATATTTTTCATCGTCATATCTACGTCAATTTATAATCTTTACTATTATAAATAGTAACAAAATTATATTAGTAATTTTTGGGCTTTTATAGGGATTCCTTATAGTATATATACACTCATAATTCACCTCGCAAATTTGATAATTAGAGTAGTTCTTGAGTGGTAATAGAAATTCTCAAACTTGAAGATTTTACTCTAAAATAGCTATTAATTAAACTTTTGTAATTCAGTTTAAATGCAGTTTTTCTTGGTATGATCCCAGTGGATAAAAAGTATGTTCTAGTACTAAAATGATCCGTGTTTTGTAGAGGTATAACTGTGCTTTTACCTCAAAAATAGCCAAATTTTGAACCATAAGCTGACCAAAAATTCACCGAGCTTCACACCTTGCAGCAAAAAGTTAGATAAAATTTTGTACCAATAAATGGCCGCGTGTTAAAAAGGTAAATCATAATAGAGCCTAGAGTTGTCTAAACCCCAAACAGTCAAAATTGCCCAAATCCAACAGCAATGTCATCAACTTGGCTGCCAAGTTATGGTTCAAACAAGCTGTGAGGGACAGTATTTGTTGATTGTAGTCAAGGTAAAAACTCTTTTTATCAGCACCCTCGATGTTGCAAATCAATGAACTCAGAAGAATTTGAGTATTGGTGTAGACAGCAATAACTAACAGCACAAACAATAGATTTGATTCCCAAAATTCGTGCTACTCCACCCTCACGTCGTATACAGGAACGAGCCAAAAACGTGAGTGGAGTATACCCTAGTCGGAAAATGGGTCAAACCATCCAATTTGAAAGCCACACCGTAGAATTGTGGGCAATTTACCAGATGGAAAACGACCCAGAAGTCTTAGAATATTACTACCAGCTCCCACCCTTCAAAATTCAGTACAAAAATGCAGTCGGACGTAACATAAGTCATTACCATACCCCTAACTTCTTTGTATTACGCTCCACAGGAGCAATCTGGGAAGAATGGAAAATAGTCAAAGAATTAGAGCGACAGCATTCAGCAGCGATACCTAGTGCTTTCCAGGTGTCGTTAGTCAGTCTAAATGAGCAGACTTGACGATAATCATCGTTTTTGAGTGTAAATTTCCCTTGAATATCCCGTTTCAGATAACCCTTACCATGTAATATACAGCTATATTAACAAATTTCTAATGTGTACTACATGGTAAAATAGATTTTATACTTTAATTTTTTTTTTGATCCATAATATGTACATCTACTTTGTGAAACATATCTATGCCACAAAGCTGACTTGTTCCTTTAAATTACAAGTACTATACCGTTTATTCTATCTAGTAAACTCTTAACTAAGTTAATAAGGTGGAATTATAAATCATAACTAAATTATTTATGAAGCTACCCATCTTTAGTAACTAGCCATACCTGATAGCATTAACTTACCAGTTAGATTACTGTAGACTCTCATAATTAATCTTGAGTTTTAAGTAATGCAGTATAATTCACTCCACATTTAAATATCAGCTTCTCTATTATTTCTGAAAATACTTATTTTTATACATATTAAAGGATATTGAAATATGGCACAGTTTACAGAGTACCAGTTATAGTATAGTAATATACTAAGGTCTATAAGGGGTTGTATTAGAAAGTTAACTCTACTCCTATCATAATTTCCGTTAGTAACTTTAATACCATCATATTAACTAATTACGGATTTAACAAGACAATAAAGCCAAATTGAGCTAGATTTACATTTACTATTGGTAGGGGAAAGACCACCCCCCATACAACAAGATATTTAGACTTATATTAAGTAATTCTTAGCAATGATACAGTTAGAACATTTCTCAATCTGACTAGATCGGTATTAGTCTAAATATTGGGCATATTCCACTTCAAATTTCTCACCCGTTAAGTAATTCCGTCCATAAGTCAATATGCCTTCTATAATCCACTTATTTATTAATGAGCGAAGAATATTTGACATATTCAGATTTAGGAGATGACTTGGTAATTCCTCTAGTTTAAGGCCTCGGCAATCACACTATGCAATTCACAACAACCACTCTCTATCATATTAAGTATTAACAGATCATTATACCGTTGCTGCTAAATACAATAATTAGCTATATCATTGAACTGATAACAAGGACGATAGCTACTTCTAATTCCTCAAAGATTATAGTTACTTTAGCAAATACGTAGTAAGCATTACTGCCAAAGGCTTCGCACTAAACTCTTATAACTACAATCTCAACTATTTCAGTAACAATTTGTGAATTAATGAGCTATTCATGTTGGAAGATTTAAATACCTTACACTCTACATCTAATTGTTTTCTGCCAGCGTTTGGAATTGTGCTTGTTAAAGCTAACTTATAATTTTATCCCCAACGGAATATTAAGAACTCTTAAGTGTGCAAGGATGCTTTGTAATACCAGTTCTGCTTTCTTGGAATTAGATTCATAACTCATAAGTGAGATCCTGACCTCCAATGATAGTAGTTAGGCCAGATTTTAAAAGTTAGTTGGATTGGATCAGCGAATCTAAGGCATTGGAGTATGTAGTTGTTATAGTTATGATTATTGGTAAGAATCTAAAGATTCTTCAACCTAGAAAATTTAGGGGTACAACTGCCTTAAATTGATACATCGAGTTTAGGATAAGCCTAAATGTCACCTTCTGGCTTTTCTTACGTTGGTTAGGTAGTTATTTTTCGCTAACAATGCTAGTATAACGTCTATTAGAGACTAGCATATGCTACTAGCCACTAACCTAACTTATACTTTAAGCACATTAAATAAGGTATCCTGATACTAATAGTGCCTAGAAATATCTAAATAAATGCCAAAGTATAAAGGTAAAAGAGTAAATGTCACTTTCCCAGTTGAGGTTTATGAACGAGTTGCAGGATTAGCCAGTGATGAAACTAGAACAGTAAGTCAAATGATTGTTGTGTTATGTCAAGAAGCTATGGTAGCTAGGGAGAAGAAGTACGAAAAATAGAATGACATATTTAGCAAAAACTACAATAACAACAAAATTAACTTTCATTAAGTAATTTGAAGAAAAATTAGGTTTTTGCTAGATTCCAAATCACCAAAAGTCTTGTACTATTTAGCTATTACCTAATACAAGGAGATACGGAGATGAATACAAGGGAACCAAACAGAAAAAAGACAAAGCGCAAATAAATAAACGCTTTGTCTAGTAGTAAAAAATTGAATCTTCTATGCTTTTAGAGCATTTTCAGAGCGGGAAGCTATCTTAAATGTTCCAAGAAGTGGGTCAAAGTATGGAAGCTTGAAAGTCACTGCTTGGCATGACGAGATTTAATCCACGCTACTAACTTATATTATATGAGTTACTGTGGAAATTTGTACACTTTTACAGTGGAATTTTGCATCAAAATTTATCATTTTTCCTTGGAAATAGAAAAAATTTAGAGTCGCAAAACAGTAAATTTCATGAATATGAGTCATAGCAGTGGGCTTACCCCCTCCAAAAGCTGAAAAACCAGTTATTAGAGGGTAATCCTGTGATAAATAACCATCACGCATTGCAGCTAAATCTTGAACAAACACCGAAGTTAAAATTTGCTGTCAACACTTATGGCAGAAATAAAGACTGGGATTTTAAGAAACTAGCTGCTAACTTTCAAGATAAAGAAGGCACAATAGAGAACGTTAAAGAACATATTAAAGCAGGTCACGCTGTTTGTGCCAGCTTATTGGGTAATAAATGGCGGAGTAAGGCCAATGTTATCGGTTCTCAATGGTTATTACTTGACATCGATAATTCTGATATGGCCCGTGATGCAGACGGTAAGCTAATTAAGGATAATTATGGGAATTACATCAAAGTTTATAAGCACCAGTTAACTATTGAAGAAGCCTTAACCCATCCCTTCATTAGAAAATACTGTGCTTTGATTTATACCACTGCTAGTCATCAACCAGACTGGCATAGATTCCGACTTATTTTCCTTCTGCCAGAATATGTTGAGGGTGCTGACATTGTTGAAACTTGTATACACCTCTTAATGCAACATCTACCCCATGACCGTGCGTGTAGAGATGCTTCTCGTGTCTTTTACGGTAATACAGAAGCAGAATTCCTGTTGGTCAATCCTGAAGCTAGTTTACCAAATGAATGGGTAAGGGAAGCAATTACAATCACACAACAGGAACGTAGTGAGTATCAGCTACACATTCAAGAAATTGAGTTACGGCATAAGAAGTGGCGTGAAATTTCCCTTATTGAAGGCTGGGATATTGACCAGCTTATTAAGAACGCACTTTCATTAATTCCACCGCGTACCCTTGGGAGTGGAAACTATGATGAATGTCGCCAAGTACTGATGGCTTTGGTCAATCACTACGGGGCATCTGAAGCAGAAATTATTGCTGAGAAATGGTCGCCTTCGATCAAGGGTACAACTTGGAACATTCGTGCCAAAATCCGCAGTTTTAGGCGTGGTGGGATTACGATCGGTACACTATTCCACATCGCTAAGGAGTATGGTTTTCACTTTCCAAAACGGCAGTATGAAGTATCCGAAAACTATAAAGGACTCACTAGTCCTCAAGAATGCGAACTAGGACAATTCAGAGAAGATTTGACCAGCTTCCAGAATTTATTAAAACAGGCGCTTATACCTTTTGTTAAAGGTGCTAAAGGATTTTCCACTCCCATATTAAGGGGAGCACAATTCGTAAGAGAGGAACCAAAACTTGAGATTAACTCCCCAATACGTAAGTTCATCGTCTATAAGCCGGGGAATATCCCATACAAAAACGAATTTATAGATGACATCTATATTGAATGCCAAGCAGGAGAACATATCGCCGCATGGGTCGAAGCAATTTCTAAAGGCTGGACACAAATTTTAGACAATTCTCATCCAGGTCAGGGTAAATCTCACAATGCTGGTAAACTGACGGCTGCCATGTTCGGTACAGATAAACTAATTTACCAAGATGCAAACCACAGAAACCCATCTACCTTACCGATTGAGATTAATTTTGTTGACTTACCTGTGCGGCACAACGGCTTGAAAATTGACACTAACCGTACTACTCCAACTGGTGCTAATTTTCTAGTACAACCTAAAGTGGGTGAAACTCCTGATACTGATAGTAACTGTAGGAGAACTAGTTTATTTGGTGCGTTCCGTGATAAGAACTTTGCTTCTTTAGATTTTGAAGAAAGTGCTATTAGCCCTATCTGTAAGGGTTGTATTAATCACAATCAGTGCTGTTTCACTTATGGTGATGGTTTCGGCTTCCGTTTTCTAAAGCAGATAGTAATCCAAAATTACGCCGAAATTCGAGCACATCCTGACTCTACCCCAGTTGTTTTAACTAACGGTGCTAATGAACCTTTCACTGTGGGACGGATATGGGAAGAAGCAGGAAGTCTTATTAAGCCTGTGCGATCAATTGAAGTACGACTACAGGATTTTGATACTACCATTGGTTCCTTAATTGCTGGTGGTTTACCAACTGAGGAATGGGTAAAACTCCAGCAGTATTTACCAGTTTTACGATCACTTCTTAATGGAGACATTAAACCTAATTCTCGTTATGGCTTTAACGATGCTGAATTAAGAGAACAATTAGGTGAATTTCCGTCTGGAATAGACATTAAAATAATCCGGCAAATATTACAGCCTAATTTAGAATTCTTGGGTGACCTGGATTCTGTTGATATCAATGGTGATCAACAACTACGAAAAAGTGCTGCCGCTCATTTTGCTGCTAAACGTGTAGCTAAGGAGAGCGCCCAACAAGCGGGTAAACAGTTCTTTGATTTACCCAATTACTGGTTACCTGATTTCCTCGAAGCTTGGAAAGGTGAGGGTTCCCTAGCTTATAAATGGGGTATATTGACCATTTATCGCCCTAATACTAAATACAGTGAATTAGCTTACTCAGCCCAATTCAATATTTACCTTGATGCTACTATTAGGCCAGAGCATTTGAAATTGAAACTTGGTTACAATGATTCAATATTAGTCATCCAGCAGTCTCGTCCTGACTACAGTAATTTAAGAGTAGTTAATGTCATAGGGCTCGGTAAGTTGCCTAAAAAACGGTCAAGCTCCTTAACTGAACGTGTTCTTTCCCTCAAAGAAACTTTTCGTAAGATACACAAGAAACTGGGGATTATTGAGTGGAAACAACTTGCTATTAAGACGGAAGACTATATTGAATACAGTCACTTTGTTGATGGTCGTGGTGTTAACCGCTTTAGTGAATGTGATGTCATTGCTTCTTTTGGCATTCCGTACCAGAATATTGGTGTAGTAGCTGCACATATAAAAGTAATGACTGATGAGGCAGTCCACGTGGGAAATTTAGAAGGCATCTTACAAAAATATCTCACCGAGTTAATCAGGGGTGAGATTATTCAAGAAATTGGTCGATTACGCGCTCATCGTCGCTGCAATGAGGAGTTAATATTTTACTTCTGTGCTGACTATGACTTGAGTTTTTTGTTAGATGAACTACCAGGTGTAAAGTTAGAGGTTATAGATGCCTGTACTTTATGTACGGAAGCTGGTAGCCGAGATCAGCAGACTGGACATGCCATTATCAAGGCCTTCAACCAGCTTTTGGAATCCCAACAGAAAATTTGTCAAACGGCAATTGCAAAAATTATAAACACTACGCAAGGTTGGGTAAGCAGATTTACCCAACGTTGGGGTGGTTGGGTTAGGTTTAAAAAATTATTACTTTTACTATTAGATAGTTTTCATAGTGATAGTAATAAAAATCTCACAGACCTCAGCGATGACGAAATTTGGTTTGCTCGTGAATACTTCCCGACACTACTTGATAAAGCTAGATCATTACCTGAAGATCCTATTGAATATATAGCTGAAGTTACTCTAACGGTTACTAAACCTGTAATGTCGCCCATTCTGCGCCATTTTAGCCCTGCTGTAAAAACTGGTTTGCTGTTGATTGTTTTATCTTCTCTGGCTACTGAGGTTTACTTGCACTTTCTCCTGGTACAAGCCGTGACCAATCCGATAGTTATCTGAGATAATTGATCAATTTTCGTTTCTACTAATACACTGGTATAATATATGTTCTTGATTTACGATCATGTACTTATTTATTGAGTGGACATTCTGTTTATTATGTCTTGTCATCCAATTATTAGTGTGTAAAGAACTTATATAGTATTTTTCACATTAAATACAAACTAAACCGACTTGTTACTCATTCACTGATCAAGGTGAATTTCAGAAAAATTTTTGACTATACAAATGATAGATAGTAGGAACATTTTTGTTTCGAAGTGAAATCTTAAATTGCTAATAAGTCTGATAGCTAAATTTGTCATATGTTAATTTACAAGCCAATATAGTGCCATGATCTCAATACTCTTAAATTCAGTTTTTATCCCTCCCATTTCACATTGTCTCATAATTTGATTACTGATTGCCCTATATACGTACGTTTGGTGAATCAAGAAGAATGAAATTTTTGTAGGTTCAATACTTAGATTGACTAAGATATCTTCTTCCACTTTCTTACCCATCTTGTTTTCATAAAGCGTTTTTAGTTTACTCTATCTGCTGTAGCTAACGACCTAATTAGTACTTTTAGCAATGACGTAACTTTTGTTCTGCATTACCTGCCTACTTACGCAAATACTTCCGTCAGTGCTTCTTCAATTTGTTTATCCGTGTAGTATTTTTTTTGAAGTGCTTTAGCAAATCTGATTCTGAAATAAAACTTGCTAAATCATAAATGTTTTATGTACAGGCTATACCAACCCAACATATATATCCTTTTATCTTATTTATTTATCTTTATGTTTCTGCACTACTAGCTGTTATCTTTTAGTTTTACCATTCCCACTTTTTACAGTTTGATCTATTGATCTTTCACTATTTGCTTTAACTGCTGGCTGCTTTGCTGTAGTAATAGTACTTTTTAATACATTATTCTCCTCTCCTAGTTTTACTTTTTGATGGTGACTGTTGCTTTTATTCAACTCACCTATTAGATGTTCAATTTTCTCACCACTTAAATTAATTCCCAAACCTTTCAACATTTCTGATACTTCATCGTAAGTGTACCCGTACTTGGAGGAAGTTAGTTTTGCAATGTATCTCCTCATTTTCCTGACTGTAGTTCTGTCTGATACATCATCTTGTTCTTTCCGCTTCTGTTCTTTCAATAATGAGATACCATTATCAGTCTTATTTTTAGTGGTTACCTCTGATTCCTGATACTTAGCCATTGTTCTTTTACCTAGTGATTGATTATTAATTATCTGTTATTTGAAAACCTCCGTACAGATCTGGTTTAGGAATCCTAAATAATTTACTCTTACCACTACGCTGGATGAGTTCTTATTCTAAGACATATCTCAAATTTAGAAGTTTTCTAGTACTTGATTATTAAATAATATGGTTATGCCGTTGTTATATTTTCCTAATTGTTATAACATTATTGTTATAACATTTAATTAGCTCTGCAGCTACAATGTATATTGTGCTAAAATTATATAATCTATTTGTAATTTTTTCTTAGAAGCTAGCCATGCTTTTCTGCTAACGCTCGACTTAACTATACTTAGAGAGTGGTTTCTTTAGGTAGTTAAACCCTCTAAATCTCTCTGTAATACTTTATCTTTTATATCTTTAACTATGTCTCGTCGTAAGCAGTCAAAAAGAGTCATAAGAAACCATCTTTTCTCAATGAGACTGAGTGATATCGAATTAGATTTGCTTCGGATAAAGTCAAGAGATGCGGGAATGTCAGCGAGTGAGTTGATGAGGCGTAATGGGTTGTTGCAACCACTCCCCAAACGACTGAGTAAAATTAGCTTACAAATATATTTGGAGTTAGGACAAATTGGTAATAGCTTAAATCAACTTGTTGACGTCATAAAGATAGCTATAGAAATGGGCCGTACTCCCCCAGTGCACCTGGAACTGTTAGAAAAACTGTTGGAAGTATTGCACCAGTGTAGACGAGATATTGCACAAGTTGATACGAAAGGAGATAACGACTGGGAGGAAGAAGAGGAAAATACTGATGATTGGGAAACAGACGAAGGGTAGGGGTTTTTATAAACTACTGGATTATTTATATAACAGTAAAGATGCCAAATTAATTGGCGGTAACATGAGTGGTAGAAATTCTAGAGAACTAAC
Source organism: 'Nostoc azollae' 0708 (assembly GCF_000196515.1). Taxonomy (NCBI): domain Bacteria; kingdom Bacillati; phylum Cyanobacteriota; class Cyanophyceae; order Nostocales; family Nostocaceae; genus Trichormus; species Trichormus azollae. Next base: position 1,201 of record NC_014250.1, on the reverse strand, counting down.
TAGAGAATTTCGACTATCTCGACAATTAAATCCAGATGCTGAACGTGTTGTTTACCATGTTTCATTATCAGCGGCTAAAAATGATGTGATTTCTGAAAATAAATGGTGTGAAATTGGCAATCGCTACATGAAAGAGATGGGTTTTGATGCCAATCAATTTGCTATTTTCCGTCATACAAATACTGACCATGATCATATTCATATTGTTGCCAGTCGTATTAGGATGGATACGGCCAAAGTTGTGCATGATTCCTGGGATTATCTACGCTCTGAAAAGGTGCTACGCCAGATTGAGATTGACTATGATTTAGTGCGAGTCCACGGTAGTAGAGAAAGATTAGATCGTACACAAAGTATAGGACAATTTCGGCGTATTAAAAGAGAGCAAGAAGAATATGAAATGGGTAAGCGTGATACTCTTCCAGAACCTAGTATTAAAGAGCTAGTTCAGCAGAAAGTTTATAACTTATCTATTGATCATCCCCAGATGCCAATCTTAATTATGCGCTTGCAGCAAGCCGATATTAGTGTAAGGATAGGATTTACCAGAAATGGTAAGTCTAAAGGTATTTCCTACCAGAAAGATGGAATTGCGTTTAGTGGTACACAATTAGGTCCAGCTTATACATTCCGAGGATTACAGAAATATCTTCGAATTGACTATCAATCACAACGGGATGATGTGCATATTGAATATCTGTTAGATAATCCTCTTAAGTAAACTCTAGAGAGTTAATTATATATAAACATGGATGATCTCTGAAAATCAACCTCAACTTTTTACTGTTGATAAACTAAGCTAAACTAGAATTAAGTAGCTGACTCATATCGCTATTGTAGTGTGGATTTATAAGATTTATTAGTGATTAATTGAGCTGAAGACACTGTTAATAGAGCATTATTTTAAATAATCGGTCGCTTCCTGATGTGAAAGAAATTATACTAGTCGGTCTTGCTTCATGGATTACTGATCAAGCTGAATTATTAATTTTAATTGCTAATGAACATTTGGTATTTAATAGAGAGTAAAAGTGGAGTGAACTGGGGTTTACTCCACTAGTATAGGATGAAAGCCTATGTCTAGTCTTACAGCATTCCTTGATTTAAAATTGCGGTATCTCCAATTTCCTTGTATACCGCTATTACGGCAGTACAAGTTATATTAGATGAACGATTGGCAAGATATTGTTCTTATCAAGCA
>NC_014249.1 GCF_000196515.1 'Nostoc azollae' 0708 | reverse complement strand
GCCGTATGGTCAATAATCTATGGTAGTGCCAATATTACATCATTATTGTCAATAGTTTCTTGTCCGAAAATAGTTGAAATAACTTCTGATTATAAGTTGGAATTTACGATTGTCCTTGAAATCTTCAAAACCTTAGATACATGAGTAAAAAAATTCATGTAAAAGATTAAGGTATGCTAATTTCTGACGAGCATTCCTTTTCGGAATTGTCTCATACTATTCGTCTAGAAATTCCTTTAAAATATTCATATAGTTATTGCACCATAACTGTTGATTTAATTCAAATTTAGTAATACTTTTTAAGAGTAGTTTTAGAATATTTAAAACTTTTGTAGGCTTTTCTAAAATTCTATTGATTTCTTCAACAATTTTAAGGCATCGTCAGATAGTTCGTTATTATGAATTAGCCAATCTTGCAAAAGATAATCTGCTAAAATATCTGATTTTTTTTTAATAAACGGTCATAACCTCCTTGGTTAATAAGCATATTGCAGGCAATTAGCTGATCTGAATATCTCTTTAGTTCTGTGGAATTTCTACATCCAACCTTTGTTGTAATTCAGCTTATTACAGCAGTATCTTCTCGATTTGCGGTATTAGATAACGCTGTCCACTGTAGAATATTTTCGACTCGTGTAGTAGGATTAATAGTATACTGTCATGTAATAATACTTTTCAAGTATCCAGATAGTAACTCCTCTATTTCTTCAGGCGTTGTTTCAAAATTGCCTATACTGTTTTCTTCTTGTCTTTTCTCTAGAAGCTTGACAGCTATCGCCGTCCAGATTAGATAATTATAATATCTATTAGCAATCCGAGTATCAGCTTGTGTTTTTCGATCAGCTGTCCATATTTCCAGATAACCTGATTTCAGAAGTTCTTCACAAGAAGCAACTGCTTCATTGTTTTCTAAAGCTGGTAACTGCAATTCTTTAACCATTGGGCATATTCGAGTTCCCTTTAGATACTTCAAAACTCAATCGTTGTAAGAACGAATAGCAATAGCAATTTTCCAAGTTTTAATACGACTACTGGAAATTTGTTCTATTAGCGTCTTCAAAATAGTTTTATCATCAGGTTCATCAATCAAAACTAAAGTACGACGTTCGGGAATTAATCCCATGAACCATGAGCTACTTGTTGTCATAGTTCCCATATTTGCCACATTTGCCTAAATTACCTGGCATCCTTCTGGTAAAGCCTGAGTTTCTGCACCTTGCAGAAGAAATCAAGTCTTGCCAATACGTCTAGCCCCATGAATAACAAGAATCTTTTCATCTGCATCATTAATAAGATTCCGAAATTGCTCTACTTCTCTTGTTCTTCCCTGATAAGTGGCATTTATAGTATGAGGATGGTTAAATACTTGAAATTTTTTATCTGCTCACATGCTTCAGCAATTCCCAAGAAACTTGCGTTTCTCCACCAAAATAAGCTTGCTTCAGATCAGGATACTGGTACAGTCGTGTTTCAATGTCTATCTTCTGCCAATTAGGATATTTCTAATGCCAACTTGGTAAATAATGTCTTAATATCTTTATTCCATTTCAGTTTATCGTCATTTGAAGCAAACGCAATATTACTTACCAATATCCATTTTTTTACTCCCTGCCATCTTTCTTGTGATTTACTAGGCGTTTTGAAGTATTCAGAAATTCTCTTAGCTTCTTTTTTGGCATCTGCAATAGTCAAAGATGTAGACTTGTTTTGATGAAATTTCATTTGGTAAATAGTCAATCCATCTCCTGATCGTGCATCCTGGGCAAAATCTTTTTCAGGACGGACCTAAAGACGAGCCTTATGATCCTTAAGAAGAGTCAAGGAGCAAATTAGATTTCCAAATGTTGAACCGCTTCTAATTAATCCCCAGTTAATATCAGACATAAAATTTAGCTTAATAATTATCTCTGTTCTATCTTAACTATTTTGACGTATTTACCTCTACTTGGGACAAACTATGGCTGTGAGTATCATTCAAAGGGCTTTAGTAAAGCGATCACTATCTTATAAATTAAGTCAATAACTACTCCAAAGAAGAAAGCCGCATGAAATAGCGTATTGTGCTAGAAGCAGATCTTAGATTTCTCACAAATAATGTAATCATTATCTTCCAAAAGCTTACACAAAATATGTTTCCTCGATTTTTTAAGAGAGTATTTTTTCAACAGTGTGAAAATCGAGAATCTAGATTTAATAAGACTTTCATAATCTTTGTTAAAAATCCGGGGAGACTGTCATAAACTTACCGAAAATTCATCTCATTACCTGCCTTTTGGGCAGGTAATGAGATGAATTTTTGCTTTAGTTAATTTAAACCAGAACTTCTGCCATCTCCCTAATTCGATTTGCCTAGGTTTGAGACAAGGTTGAAATTTCCAGACGACTAAAATCACTTGCCTAAGTTTCCAACCAATAAATATGCCACCGAGACAATTGACGTTTCATTTGAGCCAGTTTAAAGGTACTGCCCACATCTAAATCAATCGCTGTCAGTTCTAAAAATACTTTACTTTCTCTAACAATTTGAAGTAGCATTTCTCTATTAGCCTCATCCTAACTGAGAGATGCCATTTGTAGAAAGTTCTGTGCCAATCTTTCAAGATGTAAAGAAAGATGCTCGCATCGAAATATAATTTTTTCTACAGTCCAGTTATTCATACACTTCCTAATAAATTGTGGATAATTTGTTCGACCTTTTCCCAAATTGCTGGATCTAGAATTCCCACTGTTCTATTTTGACATGGACGGAGATTTACCATTCATTTATAGAAATTTCCTTGGGAAATAGGATTCTAACTTGCGCCCTAAATATCTTGCTGTTGACTCCCATTTTCAAGTAAAATACTTTCATAGCCAGAGTGCATTTTACCTTCACCTGCCAAAATTTGATGACGTATATCTATGACTATTTTAATATAGAAATGATTGGCTTGAAGCATCTCGTTGATTTAGGTAGGTGTTGCAGGTTCTCGTAAAATATGAATGATCAAGCTAAAGTACTAATCAATTTATTAAAATATTCTCTCATATTATCTTAAACAATATTTTCTGTACTACCAATGTAATTATGCAGCCAATCAATATTTTTAGTTGTCCATGAAAGTAGATGTTTATACCAGTTTTAGCATTGTATAAATGCGGGATGAATTAGTAGTTGAAACCCTTAAAATTTGTTCTAATTTCGGTGAAATTATCCCATGATTCAGCAACGTCCTCATTTTATGTGAGGTTGTACATAACTCTAAAATTTATTGATCTATCTGCATTTATCTGCGTGCATCCGCATTCAATTATTTTCGGTATTTTATTTATTCTATATATCTTCATATTAGTTTCAGTAGTTCATAAATGTTTACCCAACAAGACCAACCTTTGCTTTATCTCTGTATATCGGCGCATATTATTAGTAGAGCATACAGCTAAAGAAATCGTCTTTTTTGAACCAATTACAATTGCTAACTTTTTCGCACGAGTTAGACCTGTATAAAGCAAATTACGACTCAGTATCATATAATATTGCATATACAAAGGTAAAATCACCACCGCATATTCAGAACCTTGGGACTTATGTATAGAAACACTCTAAGCGAGTGTAATTTCATTCAAGTCAGCATAATTATAAACTACCGATTGGACTGATAAGTCATCGCTTGCGTGATCACCATACTGTACATTTACCTCTTGTTTAACTGTGTTAATTGCAGTAAGATTTCCTAAATCACTATTAAACACTTCCCGTTAATAATCATTAGTCTGCTGAATTAGCCTGTTACCTACCCGCAACGTCATCCCAACCCTAGTAATTTCCACTTTTTCGGGACTTTTATGGTTAATTAGTTTCTGCAAGATATTATTAAGAGTATGAGTACCCACTAATCCCATGTCATCGGACAAAGCACTTGTACATCTCTAGCTGAGTTAAATCCTAATCGGGGAATCAAATCTGTAATTAATGTACAAATTTTTTGTAAACCGTGTTCTAGTTCAAATCCTCCACCATGCTACAAACAATGAGAAATAGGGTTATTCTTGATGTGTTCAATTGTCGGATACTGTCCCCGGTTAATTTCGTTGGCTGCTGTAATAATTGCACTTTGTTGCGCTTGGCGAAATACCTGAGTTATTCCCACTACAGGCACTTTACCAGAATTTATCCAGTGAGCAAGTACATTAACCGGTCCAACTGACGGTAACTGGTCAATATCTCCCATTAATAAAAATTGTGTGCCCGCAGAAACTGCTTTAACTGCAGAAACTGCTTTAACTAAGGAGTATTTAAAAAAAATCTAACATACTCGCTTCATCAATAATAACTGCTGCCTGCGGTAAAGGATTTTCGCTACCGCATTTAAACCCCATCGTCTTGGGGTCAGATTCTAATAAGCGGTGTATTGTTTTTGCTTCCAACCCAGTCATTTCACTCAAACGTTGGGCAGCTCGTCCAGTTGGTGAAGCCAAAGCGATTGATTTTCCCATCGCCTTTCACAAGCTGACTATCGTGTGGTTAGTAAAAGTTTCACCTACTTCTGGACCTCCTGTAAGAATTATAATCGGGGAATAAGCAGCTGTTTCTACAGCAAATTATTGCCGTGGTGTGTTCGTGGATTTGTCGCTTCTTTAATCGAGAATAGAATGTGCGCTGATTGAGTGTTTGAATGTTTAAGGATAGGCAAGCTCTGAATATATGCTCGATAGACTGAAGCTGCTGGTGCTTGTTTAGGGGTTTCAAAATAGTCTGTAATAAATTTATCGTGTAGTTCGCTCTCTTGAGTTGGTACTTTGGATTGACGATTTCCTTTACTCTTTGTCCGTGGCAGTAGACTAATATAACCACAACCTAAGCTGGTTTCTGCGTCGTTGGGTACTATTGTACCCAACGACGCAGGGTGCGGGATTTAATATCTTTGTGGATTTCTGTGTGACGCTGGAAATATGCTTGTACTAGATGAAATCTGTGGTTTGCTTATCTGAGGTCGCTGGGGGAGGTGGCATCTATTAATGAGCGCACGGTTTCGTTGGTGCTTTTGAGTTCCTCTTTTGATTAGATGCTAATATCACCTGCAAAGAGCAATTGGAGAAGAAATGCTGTTGGTAACTATATTGGTTGCCCAACTTTCGGTAGTAGTGTGGTGGTGGTTTCACCGTGATTGATTAAAGTCCACGGTCTTGAGTCCCACAAAAATGTTGTGTTAGATAAGAGTGTTGTGGGGGAGATGAATTCTAAGTTAGGGAATATAGTTTCTTGTGTTAGCAGGGTATGAGCATCGGTATTTTGTTGATTTGCCCACAGTTTTAATCGCCAATGTTCTACTAATGGGACAACATACAAGTCTACATACAGCTGTTGGGTTACAATTATAGCGTATACATCTTTGGCTCTGACTCCGGGAACCGATGCCAGCATTGCGGTAATTGTTGTTCATAGGGTGCTTTTTACCCATTGCTGTATTTTTTCGGTGACGCTGGTGGGGATGTTCGTGTTGAACCCGAAGTAATCTGACATAAACATCAGGTTTTGGGTGAAAACTTGATGTACTTAAGCATTGGTGCAGATGTTGTATATTAGTCCATAGGTGGCGGCGTAAGCTTCTTCTGGGAGGCTGTGCCAATGTCTGGTTTCTGTTTTTTGGTAGCGTCCTGGGTATTTTAGGACTAGTCGCTCTAATGCTTTGACTGTTTTCCATTCTTCCCAGATTGCTCCTGTGGAGCGTAATACAAAGAAGTTAGGGGTATGGTAATGACTTATGTTACGTCCGACTGCATTTTTGTACTGAATTTTGAAGGGTGGGAGCTGGTAGTAATATTCTAAGACTTCTGGGTCGTTTTCCATCTGGTAAATTGCCTACAATTCTACGGTGTGGCTTTCAAATTGGATGGTTTGACCCATTTTCCGACTAGGGTATACTCCACTCAAGTTTTTGGCTCGTTCCTGTATACGACGTGAGGGTGGAGTAGCACGAATTTTGGGAATCAAATCTATTGTTTGTGCCGTTAGTTATTGCTGTCTACACCAATACTCAAATTCTTCTGAGTTCATTGATTTGCAACATCGAGGGTGCTGATAAAAAGAGTTTTTACCTTGACTACAATCAACAAATACTGTCCCTCACAGCTTGTTTGAACCATAACTTGGCAGCTAAGTTGATGACATTGCTGTTGGATTTGGGCAATTTTGACTGTTTGGGGTTTAGACAACTCTACGCTCTATTATGATTTACCTTTTTAACACGCGGCCATTTATTGGTACAAAATTTTATCTAACTTTTTGCTGCAAGGTGTGAAGCTTGGTGAATTTTTGGTCAGCTTATGGTTCAAAATTTGGCCATTTTTGAGGTAAAAGCACAGTTATACAAGGTCAAAGAGGAGAACCTTTAATTGCTAATCAGTATAAGGACAAAGGTAAAGAGATTTTAGGCTTGGATGCACGACTAGGCTTAATGTCAGGATTGGCCAAGGTGGGGAAGTGGTTAATCAACCTGATATTCAAAGTAGCATTTCTCAATCCAATAGTGGGTTGAGGAGCATCTAAACCAGTAAAAGTGGCGATCGCTTTTTATTGGGTGCATTTGCTCAAGGAGCATTTGGTACAGTTAGTAAGCAGGTAGAATAACAAAATCAAAAAGCGATTGTAGCAAATATGAAGCGACCTAACATTTCTTTCATCCGGTAAAATACTCAAATTACTGTTCAACTAAATTACTCTTTGCGACTTTAAACTACTGAATAGAAATTAGTAAGAGTTTTCCAGAGGATAAAAATGAACAAGTTTTTTTGTTTATCTCTAACTGTCACAACTTCTTTGATTGGTCAATATTCCACCTCAAGCATTACTGACACCAAGAGTATAATCAACTGATACCAAAATTTTTCTAAGTATTATCCCCAGAAGCAAGGTCACCTGCACTCAAGCCCAACTGCAAACTGTGGAGGTATGTCCGGGACATTTTGTATGCATCTCGTTTTACAAAATTGGGGAAGTTATTCAATGAGTATGGTTTAGATGACCCTTCTCACATCCTTATGGATGTGGATGGTTGTTTGCAAGGCTTGTCCGACAGGTCGAATTGTAAAGACTCAGGAGCCGATTTAATTCACCTCAGACAAATTAACCCAGTCAGTATTTGCGAAATGCTCCTTGCTACAAATGCTGTACACTTGACGGTTATTAAGCAATTTTCAGCTAGGACTCACTAAGTTTACAACGTTCGGGTGCTAACAGGCAAAGGTACTCCACACTACAGTCTCATTACCAAGGGATTATAAGTAGTAGTAGAAAAATGCTGGATAACTCCCAGTAATCCTTTATGGCAGAAATTACAAAATTTAATTCAAGAGTTACAGTCACGTAAAAATTTGACCACTGCTGCTGAAATTGTCAAAGTTTCTCCTCATCTGGTTAAGCGTTTATTACAATTAAGATCTGAGTCAACTCTTCCTAATCAAATTCCTAATCAAAAAGTTAAACATACAATCCAGAGAAATCAAGAATCCTCAGACAATTTTTGGCTTTACAGAATCTAAAAGGCGATATTTTGCAAAATTAAATGCTACATTTGAGAGAGATAACCGATGATTTAGAACAGTGGCAGAGGGAAATAATTTCAAATCAACATACTCCAAGAGCAAGTATCTTGAGATAAAATATAGATGTCAGTATAGAATTTAATATATCTTCCAAAGGGGTATTTAAATTAGCACTCTAAACAGCAATAAATTAAAAATAAAGCTTTTATGCCTTTATTATATTTCCCGAAGTAAGGTTTTCATTTTTACAAGTTGCTATATAATTTTCCCTGATTTACATAATTCCCCTTGTGGGAATTATGTAAATCAGGTACTCAAAATATTAGATCTAGTCCTTAAATATCTAAATATCCAATTTTTTGAATCACAAAAGTGGATAGTTACTTCACCATACTCCCTGAAGTCCAACATAGTCCAGAAAATGCTACACTTTCTCCTGCTTGATTAGCTACTTTCCATTCTTTTAATCAAAAGGGGCATCCTTGCTAGGCGACGCGATCACTATTGATTTGTTGGGCCGACTAATACTTAATCATTCTGGTCAGCAGCTTAACGAATGCCTTACTGCAACAAGCGCGATCGCTACGCAATAACTGAGTTCCAAAAACCCTACCCAGAGCTAATCTTCAATTCCTAAGATTTATTAAGACTCTCTCGGAAGAGGAGCAAGCAAATTTTTGGAGGTTTTGTGAGGAAAAAACCAAAAATCTTAGCCAGCTAGTGAATGACATTAAGGCTTGGTTAACTCTCAACTTTCACATTTTTAAACCTTTATCCAGTAAGGTTTTGAGAAATAACGAAAATGTGCTTGTTCATATTTTGCGGGAGAGTTAATCACGCCCCTGGTAGTCTCACAAGAACAAAGCCGAAAGGAATCGCTGGGAGGTTTACTACAAAAAATATCTAGCTGCAAAATGGGTACAAGCCAAAAGACCTGAAAAAATATTTACTTCCGAGCAGTACAAAATACTACAAATATTGTACTGCTACGGCATATATCTATATCTTTAGGCATAGGAAAATTTCATTCTGATTTCATTTTCTTATGAAACTCTATGAATAGGGTGAATGGTAAGATATTTCAGACATTTATATACCTTCATTGATGACAAGTGATTGCTAAAAATATGTTAGCCAGGAGTAAAATTTTTTGGTTGAGGCTTTCCCGTCAGCTGGTTAAACCGAGGCGCTTGGCTTTCGTGGAAGCTTGCGTGATTGGTCTAGTTTCTGGGTTAGCGGCAGTTCTGTTAGGACAGGCAGTGGATTGGGCAGGCGCATTACGAGTGCGTGTTTCTTACCATTGTCCTGCCTACTTAGTACTACCGAGTATTGGACTAGTAGGAGGAATCTTAGCTGGTTGGCTAGTCGAGTGCTTTGCACCGGAAGCATCAGGTAGTGGAATGTCTGAAGTGAAAGCAGTATTGGCTCGGGTACCGATGCCGTTAAATCTGCGGATTGCTTTGGTCAAGTTGATCAGCGCTACGTTAGTGTTGGGTTCGGGAATGCCTTTGGGACGGGAAGGGCCAACTGTCCAAATTGGGGCAGCCTTGGCAAATCAATTTAGTAACTGGGCTCCGACTTCACCAGAGCATCGTCGCCAATTGATCGCCGCTGGAGCGGGGGCGGGATTAGCTGCGGCTTTTAATGCACCTATCGCAGGTGTGCTTTTTGTAGTGGAAGAATTACTGCAAGATGTGTCAGGTATCACTCTTGGGACTGCGATTTTGGCTTCTTTCATCGCTTCAGTCATTTCCCGGCTTTATGGTAGTCACAACCTTGATCTGAATCATCTAAATTTAGGTCTTCCCGATACAACTTTCTTTGCGCAGGAAATCCCATTCTACTTGATTTTAGGAGTTCTGGCGGGGTTTATAGGCATTCTATTTAATAAAGGTATTCTCGAGAGTCTAGCAATTAACCGCCGAATGGTAAGGTTGAGTTTATCCTGGCGAATTGGAATCGCTGGGTTAGTTAGTGGTGTGGTGATCGCTTTATTACCTGCTACCTTTCGCGATCATGCTGGGTTGAGAGAAATTTTGCTTGCAGGTAATACTAACTGGTCATTTGCAGCGATCGCTCTTTTAGTTCAGTTTATCCTAATTATTTTTACCTACGGTTCTGGAGCGCCAGGGGGTTTACTAGTTCCCACCTTAGTCTTGGGATCTGCCCTTGGTTACTTAGTCGGTGCTATCGAACACAGTTTACTGGGAATGAGTGCTGCGGCAGTCTATGCTCATGTGGGTATGGCTGCTTTTTTTAGCGCTGTATCTAAGGTTCCAATTACGGCAGTTGTCATTGTATTTGAGATGACAACAGATTTTAACCTGGTACTACCGCTAATGATTGCTTCTGTGGTTGCCTACTTAGTAGCAGAAAAAATTGACCATCGATCTCTCTACGACCTTTTACTAGAGTGGAAAGGAATTCATATAACCAAGGAGCCAAGCAGAGAGGTGCTTCTGGCACAACTCAGTGCCGTAGATGTAATGCAACGGCGTTTGGAAACCCTCTCTAGCCAGATGAGTACTGATGAAGCGGTACAGGCATTTTCCCACTCTCACCATCGCAACTTCCCAGTTTTAGAGAATGGTAAAGTTGTTGGTATTGTTACTCAGGAAGATTTAGTTAATATTGCTTCGCAAAAGTTAAGTGGAGATACAACTATTAGCGAGATTATGACACCAGAGCCAGTGACAGTAACTCCCACAGCGACACTGGCTCATGTACTACATATACTTAATCGTTATCATCTCAGCTGCTTGCTTGTTACAGAAGGTCGCAAGCTTATAGGAATTATTACTCGTAGTGATATTATCCGTGTAGAAGCAGAGCGACTTAGTGGTAATAGCGAACAAATGGAACGTAAATTAGCACCTTCTTATGTGGTTTACCAAAGTCGCGCTCCGGCTACAGGCAAAGGAAGATTGTTAGTACCGCTTTCACATCCACAGACAGCCGAGACTTTACTAGAAATGGCAGTTGCGATTGCCAAAGATCGCAATTACGAAATAGAATCCCTACAAGTGATTATTGTTCCGTCTAGCCGTATTCCATCGGAAACACCAGTACAAATCAGCAAAAGTCTTCAACTTTTGCAACGGGCAATACTTTTAGGAGAGAATTCGCGGATTCCCGTTCACACCGAGATTCGAGTTGCTCATAATGTTGCTGGGGCAATTTTGGAGACTGTCAAGGAACGACACATTGACTTGGTACTGATGGGATGGAAAGGCAGTACATCAACTCCTGGTAGAGTTTTTAGCCGAGTCGTGGATACCATAATTCGACAGGCAGGTTGTGATGTTATCTTGGCTAAATTAGATGATAAAAGATCCTTTGACCGTTGGTTATTGCCAATAGCAGGTGGACCCAACTCCAGCCAAGCAATTAAGTTATTACCTGCGCTTTCTTCTTTAAGTAGGTCATCCCAAATCAATCTATGTCAAGTTTTCCAGCCTAATAACTCTATTCCCGATACAACTTTATTAGATAAATCCGTTAACTTTCTGCAATGCCGAGTTAGTGGTAAAGTAGTGGCTACCCCAATTCGTGCTAATTCTGTTTCTGATGCTGTCCTCCAGTGTGCAGAACAAGATAAGAGTGATGTAATTGTTCTGGGAGCTAGTTGTGAGAGTTTACTACAACAAGCGATTCAAGGAAATATTGCTGAAAATATTTCTCGTAAGAGTAATTGTACAGTTATCATGGTCAAAACTTAATTATATGAGTGCAACCCCACTCATAGAGTATTAGAAATCATACATGAAGAATTATCGGCAAGTATATAGTAGAAGTTATCCCTTGATTTGATGTTTTGCAGGCGATAATACTAGCTTGATGGGCCTCAATAATCCGCTTAGAAATTGCTAATACTAGAAGATTACCGCTACCTTTACATGCAGGGTCTGTTATATAAAATTTCTCAAAGATTCGGGGTAAATCACCCTCTTTTATCCCTTTTCCTTCGTCTTGAATTTGAATAATAGCTTGTTCGCCTTGGCTGTATGCAGAGATAAATACTTGATGATTGGCTGCTGAATGCTTAATCGCATTATCCAACAAATTGAGGATTATTGTAATAACTAGCCTGGATCGGCCTGAATGATTAGGCTTCTGACGTCTACTTGTGTAGAAATTCCCAGTAACTTACTAGCCTTAATTTATAACTACGAGTTGAATTTAGTAGTTCAAAAAGGCTATCTCTTTATTATAACATAACAGTAATTCTGAAAAAGTTCTAATAGTACCTGTTTTGCCTGATCTCACAAAATCTTGTTACTCCCTATTATTTTTCCTCCTAAATCTATATTTGATTTGCAGGTGTAAAGATATAATTTTTTACTCCTTCTTTCTAAAAAAAGATATACATCTCTAAAAAATCATTACTGTGGAATTAATGGGTTTAAAGAATTAGTTTTAATTAAACCACAAGTAAAAGTTTGCATAAAATTTTAGAAGCTTATAACTAACTTCTTAGACCTGAAATCAGCAGAAATGTTGAATAAAATCGTACTTATTGAGTGTTTTTTGGTGAACAGGAGTCCAAATAACATAGCGATTAGCAGGTAAATTAATAGCAATTAGTTCTATTTTCCCTTGGGAAACTAAAGTTTGATAAACTAAAGCTGTAATCTCTCCTCTAGTTGCAAGTTTATTTGGATTAATAACTTTTGGATTTGGATAGCTGACTACTATATTTGCCTTAGTTGCGGCTGCTACATCTCCAACTGCATATTGCGTAATATTATTGGTATCTGCGTAAGTATTGGTAATAATAAATGACGCAGGACGGTTAAGGCTGACAGCATTAACTACTAAAGCTGGGACTTTTGATATCAATAAAGGCTGCATTAAAGTAGTAAATACAAACGACATAAAAATACGTGCTTTTATCGGTTTTTGTGCGGTTTTTTGAGGAACTACTCTCTGCATGGCTGTAGGTATACTAAGTGTTGATGTACCAGTAGTTAAATTCAATCCTTTGCTTAAAGCAACTATAGCCTCAATCTTAGAAACGGGTTGATTAGGATGAAAATAACCATCAGGATAACCTGTTATAAATCCTTGTTGATATGTCTCTTCAATGGGCTGAGTCAATAAAATCTAAAGCTTGCTTTCGAGTATAAAAATATACCAGGTTTCTCCACATCTTTTCCAATATTGAGATTTAATCTAAGTCTCAAACAATAAATCAATGAAATTTTCTTTATATAAACTTTTTTGCTATCTTGGCTATCAGTTATTTTCCTATGTACTCATTTTACGGACAAAATTTAAGTGTTAACTGAGTATGAGATACATCTTTCAAAGAATCTTTCTTTGGGTAGTAGAGTTATTGTCTAAAAAAAATAAGATGGTTATCAATAGGAGGGTACAATGCATCAAATTATTATCCAAGTACCACGGGGAAATGGAAAAGCTCTTATCGATATTGTCAAATCTCATAATGGCACAAATCTCGCGCGATTTGAAGGCAATGCAGAAGAACCGATTGATACCGATTGATGTAGTGACTGTTCACCTTTCTAATCAAGAAGTTAGCAAAGTTCTGGACAAGTTGCAAGACTTGCCCAAAGTACAAATTATGCTCGTACCAACTGATGTGATGACTCTGCAACCACCTGTATTAGAAGCACCGCAACAAGTTATAGATGTGGAAGAACGCAATCCGATTGAGATTTTTCTTTCTCGTTTGCAAAGTGTTAGTTCTTGGCGAGGTTTTCTTGGTTATGGAGCACTGACAAGCTTTGTAGTCTGGATTGGCTTGTATACTACAATAGCTTACTTGCTAGGGGCAGCAATGCTGATTGCACCCTTTGCAGGCCAGGCGATGAATACAGCAATTGCAACTGCATGAGGTGATTGCCAACTCTTAGGACAGAGTATTTCAAGAAATCTTACTGCTTTAGCAGTCATAATTGCCACTACTTGGTTACTTAGCCTGATATTACAGCAAGAAATTCTCACTAGTTTAATGCTAGACAATAGCTAGATTTCAGCAGTGGCAGTAATTTTACCATTGGCAGTCAGAGCAGCAGGAGCTCTCAACTTAGTTCAATCAGATCGCAGTAGTTTAGTCTCTGGGGCAGCAACCGGAATATTAGTTGCCGCTTCCTTAGCTCCACCTGTGGGAATTGTCGGTATAGCTGGTACGGTTGGCAGATGGGATATGGCAATTTCGGGGCTATTCTTACTGTTTTTGCAACAAAGCGGCATCAACTTTTCAGCAGCTTTGTTATTCCGAGTATTTAGGTTGTCTGCTCAAGGAACTCGCTATCAGCATGGTAAAAAACGGGTATTCTTTTCTGCGTTGGTGATAACTGTCATCGCATAGGCTCTTTTGTTGACTTAGTAGTTTTCTCATTCTCCCAATTTACAACGCTCTAGCCTTGCCCGACTTGCCAACGCCCAAGTTTAGAAAACTGTGGAGCAAGTTGGTTTAGCAAAATTAGTCGAGTCGAATGTGTACTTTATACGATCCAATATTCAAGGGCAGCATACCCTACTATCTGTTAGTTATATGCAGCGTCAACCGGGAGTTATAGCGTCTAGTGAAGAAATACGCGATCACCTTCCCCAATCAATTCAAACCCAATTATGGAAACAGGACTTAAATGTGACACCTTTAGTTGATGTCAACCTGCTAGAAACACCTGCAAGTAAATAATAAAGCTAATTATCTAAAATTACGAATTATGTTAGCACAGCGTTAGCAAGTCATCGAACGTCATTACGAATTCATCTTATTGAGTAGTTTAAAAATTTCAGAAAAGCCAGCCCTAGAAAAAAAACGTAATGAAGTCTTGCAACAGGGAAGATTGGCTAGAAATTCCAATGGTGGTGCTGGACTTTGTATGGCTAGCACTATTCATCATCGAGATCATCTGGGGATTAAACTCTTTACTGGAAGCCTTTAGCATCATTATTTGGATTCTTTTTATATTAGATTTTCTATTTAAACTAGTGATTACTGCTCATAAATTTTCTTATATCAAAAGCAACTGGTTAATAGCTATTTCTTTGGTGTTGCCAGCGCTGCGTACTTTTCGGATTATCCGAAAAGTACGCGTACTACAAAGAGTGCGGGCTGTGCGAAGTGTACAGTGGTTGTGAGTGATGACTCGTGCTAACTAGGGAATGCGGGTCCTAGCAGCAAGTTTAAGCCGGCAAGGGGTTAGTTATGTTGTCGCGTTAACAATAATTGTCAGTTTAATAGGAGGAGTAAGAATATATACCTTTGAAAACGAAGTTCCTGTGGAATCAAGGCTGCACAACTACGGTACTCCTTTATGCTGGAAAGCAATGCTAATGACAACGATGGATTCTAACTATTCGCCCAAAATACCCGAAGGTCGAGTACTTTATTTTTTCTTAGCGTTGTATGTGTTTGCCATATTTGACTATGTCACTGCAACTCTGGCGATCTTTTTTATTGGTCGTGATACCGATGATGACGAAGCAGAGTTAGCTGGAGTGAAATCGATTCAACTGCTTCAGAGTGAAATCGCAGCATTGCGGGGGGAAATTCAAGAATTATTAGATCAAAATTCTGAGCGTTGATATTAGCAAAAATTACCTTAGTGAGGAAAATTCATGAATGCAGAAATATCGACATCTTGGTATAAGTTTCAAAGCATAGCTAATAGTTTCATAGCTTTGCTCCCGAATATTATCTTAGCACTGATTATCTTTATAATCATTTTATTTATCGCCAGCAGAATTAAGGCACTGGTCAAGCGGTTAACTCGCAATCGTCGCTCTGCCCGGAACTTAGGGCTAGTATTGGGAAGATTAGCGCAGGGCGTGACGATTTTAGTTGGGTTGTTTATCGCCCTTTCTATTATAATCCCCTCATTAAAAGCTGGTGATTTAGTACAACTGTTGGGAATTAGTGGTGTTGCAATTGGTTTTGGTTTTCGTGATATTCTGCAAAACTTTCTAGCTGGGATTTTAATTCTGTTAACTGAGCCTTTCCAAATCGACGATCAAATTGTTTTTAAAGGATTTGAAGGAACAGTTGAAAATATCCAAACAAGAGCAACTATAATCAGAACCTATGATGGTCGGCGGATTGTTATTCCGAACTCGGAATTATTTACTAATTCAGTAACTGTAAACACTGCCTTTGACAACTGCCGATTAGAATACGATATCGGTATTGGCTACGCCGATGATATTTATCTAGCCAAGCAGTTGATGTTAGATGCCGTACATAGTATAGATGAAATTTTAAAAGATCCGGCTCCTGATGTATTGGTAATGGAACTTGCTGGAAGCAGTGTCAACATTCGTGTGCGTTGGTGGATCAAACCACCACGCAGGGCAGATAATTTATCTTCACGAGATAAAGTAATCTCTGCAATTAAGCAAAAGCTTTATGTTGAGAACGGCATTGATTTGCCATACCCAACTCAACAAATTTTGTTCCACGACCAGACCGAAGAGACAGATGGAAACCGCTCCCGTCAGCGTGAAGGTTGGCCCGCAGGTAAAAGTGAAGTACCGAAGCCTCACCGTATCAGCGATTCGCTCAGCTTACTTGCTAAAGCACGCTCCTTAGAAGACAACAACGGTAAAGTAGATTCTTAAACCAACGAACAATGAGAAATGTCAAGATAAGCAAACTGTGGGAGCAGTTCCACTCAAGTTACTGGTCTATACCAGCATTTATGGCAGTGGGAGCTACTGCTTTAGCTTTCACAATGCTGAATCTTGACCATACCGGGAAGGTAAACAGTGATTATCAGTGTTTTTACACAGGTAGAGCAGATGGAGCACGATCGCTTTTGGGATCGGTTGCAGGTTTGATGATTAGCGTTGCTGCTACACCTTTTTCAATTACAATTGTGGCGCTTCAATTGGCTGCTTCCAATTTCAGTCCGCAGCTTCTGCGTAATTTTATGTAGGATACGGGTAACCAAGTTGCAGTAAGCATATTTATTGGTACGTTCATATTTTGCCTGCTTGTATTACGGACAATTCATAGAGGAGGAGATGGATATGAATAAAATGTACCACAAGTTTCAGTTACAGTTGGGACTTCACTCGCAATTATTATTAATATTGGTGTGTTAATTCATTTTATCCATCATGCTTGAACCATAATTCAGGCATCTCAAGTAGTCCAAAATGTTAGTGAAGAGTTACATTCAGCAATTGTTAGGTTATTTCCAGAAATAATTGGGTATGGTAAACCAGAACATAGACAAGGAATTGGAGAAATTCCCATGTCCTTTAAGAAAGAGGCTTTACCGATTCGAGCTAATGGAAGTGGTTACTTACAAGCAATTGATAATGAGGAATTAATGGAAATTGTTTCTAAACATAATTTGCTAATACGCCTTCAGGTTAGACCAGAAAAATTTATAATTCAAGGTGGCAATTTAGCCTTGGTTTTCCCTGGAGAAAAAGTAAATAAAAAACTTACCAAACAAATTAATGATGTTTTTATTTTTGGCAAAGAACATACAGAATAACAGGATATAGGATTTCCAATCGATCAATTAGTAGAAATGGCTCTGCGTGCCATTTCACCTGGAATAAACGATCCATTTACCGCAATTAGCTGTATTGACTGAATTACTGCTGGACTGCGCCACTTAGTTCAAAGAGATTTCCCTTCGCCCTAGCGCTATGATAAAAATAGGAAATTGTGCTTCATTGCCAAAGGAGTGGATTTTCAAGGATTGATCGATCATGCTTTTAACCGAATTTAGCAGTATGGAGAGTCGGATGCAGGAGTAACTATTTGTTTGTTAGAAGCTATAGCTGTAATTTCTACTTACACGAATAATTCTAAATATCAAGCAAGCCTGCGCCATCATGCTGACATAATTTTACAAGATAGCCGTGAAGGACTATCACAAAAATAAGACTACAATGATGTAGAAGAGAGTTATTATCAAGTCATTAAAAATTTAAATATGATGAGAATAATACGGATTGGGATTAAGCAGAAAAATGACGTTTTGAATTAATATTTTTGAGGTAATTTTTGAAAATTCTGAATTAGAAAGGTTATCAAACTATCGCATGGATAGGACAGGCTATACTAACAGTTTTGTCATAGCTGCAGCAGTGCAAGGTAAATGGTCAAATACTTTTGGTCTTGTAGTCTTCCTTATTCTATCCTTTGTATTGATCATCCGAGATGATCAATACCCAATTTATTTGATTTTTTGTTTGTGTTAGCTACATTACTCAATGCTAATGGTTGGGTGTGGGATTTATTTGGAATGCCAGGCCCCTATGACAAAATTGTTTATGCTTATACGATTTCTGCAATTACCCTAGCACTTAGTTTTTTAGTCTATGGTTCAATGTTGAATATATTGCTGACTAGTGGCCAGATAAATTAGCGGTTGCGCGGAGCACAGCACCAGAGGCGATCGCAGTGCTGTATATGTTTCTCTAGCTGCGACTAAACCTGCTACACTGCTGACTATATCTTGCATCCAGAGAAGGTGATATCCTCCTTCGTCTTGCTCGTCCTTCACTTCATCCCAAGGGATAGTCATAGATGCAATTAAAGCATCGGGATAAGTTTTATCTTCATGTGCCAACAACAAACTAACACTGTTGTGATATAGGTTTCCATCATCACAGGAATTATTTCCTAATGGTTTGATTTCGTTAAGTGATCGCTCCCACTATTCGTTATATTGTTATTTCTAATGTTCGAAAGGAATATTCAGCGATTGAAATAATGTGGAAATTGCATTGTGCAGAGTTTTGCCAAAGGACAGTCCTAAAGTAAACTCGTAATTTTGATCTAGATTTAGCTCTCCAGTCAGAGCAAGCTTGCTATCTAAAGTACTGTCAAACTCCCAATCCATTTGGAAATCATGGGTTAAATATGTCCAGCTATTACTTTGACCAATATAGCCACAGGAAAGACAAGTAAATGGGACTGTTACGCCTAGCAACAGCCAGGTTCCGCCTTTTTCTACTACAAGAATATTTTGTCCAGCTACCTCTACTGTTTACCCATTATTATTTCTACCACCGATTTCCAGATGCGGCGTACACAAGGCATATAGCTGGAGTTGGGAAATAAACTAGTTCTCTGCTGTAATTTTCGTATGTTGTTAAGATGCAGGATAAATATGGGTCAGCAATTATTTCCTTAATTACGGCATAATGCCCTTGGGGATCTGAATTGGTAATACGGTATCTTAAGCCATAAGTCCAAGGATATTCCACTTGTGATCATAAATGGCGTTTTTCTTCATGGAAAAAGCTTTTCCCATCAGAAATTAGGTACTGTAAATCGTGAACTTGAGGTTTATCTACTGTCGGATTGTAAATTCCAGTGATGATACCCTTCCAGACAGTAAAGCAAACACGACTAGAGGTAGAGTAGGGTATTCCTAGTCAATCTTTATTAGCATAAGTTTATCGCGGCTCAATACCTGGTGAGCCAAAAGCCTGTGTTTGACTAAGAATTTTCATATCTTATAGATATAGCTTTTTGGTTGTTTTTGGATTTTGTGGGTAACTTGCCCAGCTAGTAAGTAATTGAGGTGAGAAAAACAGAGACATTACCAAGTAGCACCTCAATAATAACTTCTAAAAGATTAAAATCATACTTAGAAGCAGTGGAAAGGAAAGAATGATGAAAACTCAAGCCTCGTTGTAGAATTTACTCATACAGATAATATTCTTGGGAATGCCATTGGGATAAAAATGTTTATAATTGCAAGTTAAAATAACTTGTTCATTGATTTAGCCCAAGATTTGTGTTCGATGCGAATAAATTTACCCTAGCTACTTCAGTTGGAATAATTTAACTCAATGATTATATTTGCTTCAACTGGTGATGAGAAGATTGTTGAGGTTGATATCCCAAACAAGCCACCAGTCCTATTAAGACAGCACTAGCTCCTAACGCTAAGACAAGCCAATCTTGATTTTCAGCTGACCAAATTTTAACACTGTTATCCTGTGCTTAGTGAGGAAATCTACCGTGAGCGCTATAGTATGTTAACAGTAGTTCCCACAAGTTGCTAGGACGGTGCTTATTTTGTAGTTGCTGTGTCTGTTAACTCTTGTATCTAGTCTTACCGAGGTAGTGGTCTAATAATCCAGGAGCGACTTTAGTACCCAATATAGCCTCAACTGTTGAATTACTTACATAAAGTTCGCCCTATTTGTGTGTTGCTGCCTAGACAATTGCCTCAGCCGCTACTTCTGGTTGGAAGATTGATAGTATTGGTTGGGATTTATGATGCCTATTATTCTTAATTCAGTTAGACTGCAGCGTATTGACTGCTGGCATCTGTACCATTGTGATATGAACATTGCTGCCATCATGATACAGTTCGCAACGGATGGAGTCTTTAAATCGGCGAATAGCAGCCTTCATATCATAATAGGCAGATTGTAAGGGAATTAAGCAATAGGCTAGGGTAGAACATACTTGTACAAGTATACCGCAATTGCGTTTTTTTATGCGCCGTAAAACCGCCATTGTTCTATACACATATCCTAAATATATCACTTCAGTAAAGCGGCCGAATCCCTCTGATTTTATTTCTAAAAATGGCGATAAAATTGATGCTATTCCGTCGTTAACCCTATAAATCGGTCCGAACTCTTTCTCAACCGCAACCGCTGCCGCCTCTACTTATTGTGGATCACAAACATCTGTTTATAACACTAATGCTTTATCACCAGCTTCTTCAACTTCTTTATGCGCACCTTCCTTGGTAAATTCTGGGACAGCGGCTCTGCCTATACTGGCGGAAGCTGCAGTAATGATAATAACTTCAACTTTTGATACACTTATGACTTACTTATTTTTCAGTGACTTTTATAAGTAATAAGTTTTTACATTTGTATTTATCTGAATAATCATTTTTAATTACTTTCTTCTACTTGAATTGATTTTATAACTTTTGAGCCTTACTTAACTCTTACTGCTGAAGTATTTATACTGACTCGTAGACTGATTCATATCAAAAAAATCCAATTATTTTTTTTTTAGATTCGCAAAGTTCTTGATGCTTCATTAAAGAAGATATTTCTAATATAGATAATTTTTCTCTTAAAAGGTCTATGGAGATATTTCGCGAGTAGCAGCTAAGGACTTAGCTTCAATAAATATTGGTTTTATTTGAGGATGTTTTTGGCTAATTTTTATTTCTAAATTTTCCATAGTTGATGCTATTTATTCACCTGTAAGATGGTGATAAAACTGAACTTCTAAATTAAGTAATACTTCTTGTGGACCAATTTGCATTGTTAGCATACGGATAACCTCTTTTACTTCTAGTTCTATGTTTGACAAAGGACGGATATTAGCTATAGTTTGAGGATCGGTACTCTCACCAACTAATAACCCCTTGCTTTCTCTTGCTAAGACTACTGCTACAACAGCTAAGATAATGCTAATAATAATTGAGGCGATACCCTCAAAATAAACATTATTAAATAGATGACCTAAAAATATTCCCATTAAGGCAACAAATAAACCTAAAATCGCTGCAGAATCCTCAAATAATATCGTTATTACTGTGGGTTCTTTACTGCTTTTGATAGCTTGCCAAAAATTTTGTTGACCCTTTGTCGCTAAAAACTCTTTTAAAGCTACAGTCTAAGAATAACCCTCAAATAATATGCTCATACCCAATACAATATAATTCCACTTTGGATCTTCTAATGGACTGGGGTTAATTACATGAGTCATTCCCTCATAAATTGACATTCCACCACCCATAGAAAAAATGAGGATGGCAACGATGAAATTCCACAAATAAAGTTCTTGACCGTAACCAAAGGGATAACTATAATTTGCTAGTTTTTAACTTCTGCTAATTCCCAGTCAAAGAATTAGTTGATCATCAGTATCTATGATTGAATGAATCCCTTCAGATATCATAAGATATCATAGCGGAACTGCCAGTAATAGAGGCAGCAATAAATTTAGCAATAGCAATCGCCAAATTAGATCCCATCGGCACAAGTATTATTTTTTTTCAGAAGAATTAGTTGCCATGGTTGTAAATGTTAGCTTTTAAATAGGTACGTTCCCTACAGATTTATTTCTCCTCTTCCTCACAATATAATGCATCATATTAGGATGTTCGCTATTTTCTTTTTCACTACTATTATTGACATTATTAGCATATTTAGTCCGCCAGTTCTTAAGAACCACGCAACTAGTAAAGCTGCTAGAGCCAAAGAGAAAATATTTAATACTGTAGTGTAGTTAAATTGGATAGATGCTTCAACTACTTTGGCATTGTGTTCTGGTGTATTAACCCCAGAATTCGGAAGAGAACTTCAATGATGAGTGCCGCAGTTACCATTGCTGTATATAAAGCAATTACTAGAAATATAATAACTTTTTAACCGTAATATCTACGGTAAATGTTGAGAATTGGGATTATAATCAGGTCGGCAAAAATAAATGCGACTACACTTCCAAAGCTAATACCACCATTCCACTGCACAGCCGCTAGAGGAATATTTTCCATAGAACAAACAAAGGAAAATATTTCTATAACTGGCCCCACAATTGCCCCCCATAACTTCGACAATATAGGATGATCTGTGAGGAAGAATACTTACCAAAAATAATTGGGAACCCAGGTAGGCAAAACACCTGCAATCATTAATTCCAGCGCAATATATAGCCACACTGAAACCCAGTCCATAACAAAGTAATGGCTAATAGCTATAAATCCTTGATCAGAAAAATTTTTTTGCCAAATGGGACCTTCTTTTACTAATATATCCATATTGGCCTATCCTTCCATCTTGCTAGAAAGTCCTATTTTTGCTTGCTGTTTAGCTGATTTCACTATCTGGGGTTTTAGGAATACTTTAAACAGAAATACTAGTACGGCAATCATCAACAGCCCACCAACATACTCAGCTAGGGTAAATTGCTACCCCATTAATACTGCCAAGATAATGCTCAGTTCAATGACTAAATTAGTTGAGGCAAGTGATTGAATTTGCTGCTCTTTATCGTCTAATGCTAAGCAGTAAAACCAATTCAATCCATCCAAAATTATTCATTGAATCGTTGGTATAATTCCTTTGCCTTTTGACGCAGCTTTTTGGGTTGCTCTTTTTCACGCTACACATCATAAATGTAGCTTTGCACTTCAGATAAAGCGATTGGCAGCTCAACTAACTGCCCATTGGGGTAAACTATTGCATCACCAAAATATTTCCAGCCTTAATTGCATAATCCTTTTGAGGAATGATTTAAATACTCAACACATCCATCTCCGTCAAAGCCGCCGTATTTGTCAATCTAAATTAGTGCCTTTTATAGTAGTGCTCAACACTCATCAAGCATACTGACCTCGGTGTTCCAGTTATAGGCTTCAGCTAAAGTAACAATCCAAAGGATGATGGTATCTACTATTCTGTAGTAGGGATGATACAGAAGTAGGTTTAGTGTAGTTAACTCATCACGGCGCATTTCGTGTGGCACGATACCCAGTTGGGCATCTTGCCAATCATCCAACTCAGTTACTTCGAGTTGAGCCAGTTTAAGTAACATGCCATGGGCAAATTCATGATAAATTATGATTGCTTCTAAGCTAGCAATTATTGAGTCACATCCAAAAACGGTAACAAACCAGGGAATACCAGCAGCAGGCATCCAAAATTGATGTCGATTATCATCCACCTCAATTCGCAACGCTCCCATATCTGTGATCGCTTGATGATAGTATTTGGCAGTTTTAGCTTAGACGAGCGCAACTTTGTCGCATTAGCGAGAAATTCATCCCTAACCTTTCCCGCTTTTGTATTGTGAGGTACAGTGCAGGTGTTTTGAGGTTTAAAGATTCTTTTATCAGCTAAGGCTATAAACATGACACAAGTATGCCATATTTTCCCAGGAGTGATGACCACATCCAACATTAAAGAACCATTGGTATAGCGTGGCCCAGAAATACCACAAACTGGGTCAATTACAATACCGCGTAAAAAAGAGCTGTTGCGATATTCAGTAGTGAGTACACCATTTTCCCAGCTGGTTTCTATTTCATCTCGTATCAATATTTGCTGTGATTTAACATTAAAAATATCCGCAAAATCAGAATGCACAGCTAAACATTAATTGAAATCAAAGATCTTCATTATGATAGTTGGCTATATTAATATCTTCATGCATCCATTTCACAATGTTCTGCTGAACAGTCCCAATAAACTACTAGCAGATAGAGTGACATTGATAATAAGAAGTTATGGATTAGTAAGTTGGTAAAAAGTATTATAATGAGTGATATTGCTAGAAGCTAACAGTGAAAGTTGGTAGTGATGTACGGAAATTTCGTAGTAATAAATCAGCCACTTACCTCAAACAAAAACCTTGAGATAAATTTTCGTCGATAGAACCATTATTAGCTATTACTAAAAAAGAGGAACCGTCGCTAATAATTATTAAACCTGAACTGACAGTAACTTTCCTAGGTATTATCAGCTAATCAATTCTGTGATTTTTTCCCCTGCTGCGAATAAGCAGAAAGTTTTATAGCTCTTTTTAAATCCTACTTACAAAACTTAAATATGTTAGCTAGTCCACAATGCATACAAGAGTTGTCCTGTTAGATTTATCCCAATTACTGAATTCCATTGAGCAATGGTCATATCTATCAATACTAAGTTTTTTTCAATGCCCGCATTGTTTACTAAAATATCAATAGTGGCCAATTGTCTCAGGGTTTGGCTGAACATTACCTTTTGGGCATTGCCTTTAATTGGTCGCTATTTCGGTGATTCTGGCATTACTTTATAAGTTTCTAAGAATTAACACTTCTAGCGATTAGGATGATAAATATCTCTACCAAAAGAACTAGAAAAATCTCATCACTATTTCACTATTGGATGAAATATTTGAAGGATGAAGTCAGTTACTTATCTTTCTTAAGCAGGAGGTAGATGATATAATACTTAATTGTTAATTGCAATTTTCTCATATGGATTTATTTATATAGAAAAGAGGTTGATTAATGACAAATAACCATTTACTAATTTAGTCTTAATCTCTATAAAATACCTATTTTCAGGTATATATAATTATATATAATAATATTTCAGCAATTTCTTGTACTACTATCTTAATTTCTTAACAAAATCAGAAAAATAAGAGAGGTGTAGTTAACAAGAAATCAAAATTTATTTTTATATAAGTCATCCTTAAGATAGTAGCTTTCTGCTCAATCTTTTAGATATTGGTTATTAGGAACTCTAAATCCTGTTAAGATCTGCAAAAGTGAAAATCTTCAAACAGTTAAGCCTGGATTCTATTTTTGGAGAATATCTAAGTGATCACTCATGTCGATACCCCAAGGAAACACCGATGTCTGCCTTACCTCTCAATAGCCAGAATTTGGCATACCCCGATCCTTTGCACCCAATTATCGTTCACTTTGTGATTGCAATGGTATTCTTTTCTTTTTTCTGTGATGTTATAGGGTATTTCACCCGGAACGTGCGTTTATTTGAGGTGAGTTTCTGGAATATGTTTGTGGCGGCGATCGCAATTTTCATCGCAATTATCTTTGGCCAATTTGAAGCAGGACTAGCACAAGCCCAGAAAGCAGCCCAGTCAACACTGAATTATCATACTGTCTTGGGTTGGTCACTGGGAGCGATAGTTGCCGCGATCACCGCTTGGCGTTTTGTGATTCGCAACCGCAGTCTCCGAGAAATACCACCTGCTTACCTTAGGGCTGCAACATTGTTAGTCTGCCTAGTATTTTTGCAAGTGTATTTGGGGAGTAAATTGTTTTGGGTGTATGGATTGCATGTTAAACCTGTAGTTGAAGCCATAAAACAGGGAGTTTCACCATGAACCCGCAACTGGTTGAACAGTTGAGATTGTGCCTGGGTGCTAACGGATTACCTTACGAGATTCCTGTACATCCGCAGTTGGTGCATCTAACCCTGGCTTTATTCATCATCGCCATCATTTTTGACATAGCAGGAGTATTGCTTTCTTTAGAAAAACCAATTTTCAGATTTTTGGGATTGGCTACTATCCATTCTAGCCTTTTTGATGTCGGCTGGTACAAACTCATAGCAGCAGCAACTATCACATTTTTAACAGTTGCGGCTGGTTTTTTTGAGCTACTTTTAGCAAATCCACCAGTTGATCAAAAGAGTGGTTGGTGATTGAGTGCTGGTTGGACAATGCTTTTAAATGGTTTGAGCGGCATTTTGCTGTTGGCGATCATTATCGCCATGACTGTATGGACAGGTTTGCAACACTATCACTAGCGGGAAGATACTTCCAGATAGGTGCAGTAGAGTTACTTATTAGCAGGGATGGTGATGCTAGACTATTATTCGTCTACGGAACTTTAGGAGGGCAGTTGGGAGAGGAATTTGGCATTCATGTGACTGTGGCTAAGTTACTTGAGGAGGGTTTAAACCCAAATTTACTGCTCAAATAAAAAGTATTGAATTATGTCCAGATTTATACAATATCTCCTAATAGCTGGTTATATTGCAGTATTGTTCGTTGTCAGTCATTGGATCGGGCAACAAGCTTATACTTGGATGCCTGTTGAAGCGACAACAGAAGCCCAAAAGGTAGATAGTTTATTTAGCTTCTTAACCTCAATTGGTGCGTTTATTATCCTTGGGCTTTTAGGGATGATGGTGTACTCGATACTCTTCTTTCGCGCACCCAAAAATGACTACAGTGAGGGACACCCATCTAGAGGAGATATAAAGCTAGAAATTTTATGGACTGCAAGTCCAACTTTATTAGTGTTGTGGATTGCTTGGCAAGGCTTCAATATTTACCAGCAATTAAATATTTTGGGTTTAGGGCAAATCGTGCATTTGCCTACATCTCTAGAAAAACCAGCGTATGGCTTAGTCAATAATGACAAACCAAAACCAGCATCTGAAACTATTGAGGTTTTTGTCAAGCAGTGGGATTGGTCTTTCCGTTATCCAAATAATGTTATCAGTTATGAATTACATCTGCCTGTAAATCTTCGTACTCGCCTGAATCTGCACGCTAAGGATGTACTTCACAGTTTTTACGTTTCTGAGTTTCGTTTACAGCAGTATATTGTCCCTGGACGTGATATTGACCTTGTAGTTACACCAAATCGCATAGGCCAATACAAGCTAAAAGATGCTTTATTTAGTGGTACTTATTTTGCTTTGATGGATGCCAATATAAACGTTGAATCTCTTGAGCAATATAACCAGTGGGTTACTCAAGCGAAACAAAAACCAATAGCCATGAAAAATCACGCTGTTGATGAATATACCCAACCACCCAAAACATTGTTTAAGAGTAACTGGTACACTGTCGCACCTAAGCAAAGTTCGATTGCCAATAGTAAGTAGGTGGGCGTTAAAAAGTGTCGTTGGGGTAAGGCAGGGAGCAGGGGAAAAGAAGGTTTCAGCCCTATTGACTTTTCTTCACATACCTCTCAATTTTTCTGTTTACCTACTTACACAGCCTAAAAGGTTAACCACAAATAAAAGGAAAGTAATAAATGACGACACATAACTCTATCAACACAATGCCTCAAAACGAGCATAAAAATAACTGGCGGCGATACTTAAGCTTCAGCACTGACCATAAAGTCATCGGTGTTCAGTACATGGTAATGACTTTCATTTTCTTCTTGATTGGCGGACTATTGGCGATGCTCATCCGTGCCGAACTGATTACGCCAGCATTAAATGTGGTTGATCGTCCCTTATATAATGGCTTGTTTACATTGCATGGGACAATCATGATTTTTCTGTGGATTATCCCGTTCAATGCAGGTATCTCTAACTACTTAGTGCCACTAATGCTGGGAGCACAGGATATGGCGTTTCCTCTGCTCAACGCCATCTCTTTTTGGATTTTGCCACCAAGTGGGATTTTATTAATATCTAGCTTCTTGCTACCTAATGGAACAGCGCAATCTGGCTGGTGGTCATATCCGCCAATAAGTTTGCAAATTCCTCCTGGTCAGCCAATTAACGGTGAATTTATTTGGATTGTCAGTGTAGTACTGATAGGAATCTCTTCAATTATGGGGGCTGTTAACTTTGTAACTACCATTTTTTGGATGCGTGCCCCAGGAATGACCTTCTTCCGAATGCCTGTATTTGTTTGGTCTGTTCTCAGCGCCCAGTTGTTGCAACTAGTTAATTTACCTTCCCTCACAGGTGCACTGATCCTGTTATTATTTGATCTCAGTTTTGGGACACAATTCTTCAAACCCTTAGAAAATGGCGACCCGATTATTTACCAGCATCTATTCTGGTTCTACTCCCACCCCGCAGTTTACATTATGGCACTACCAGCCTTTGGTATTTTTGCCGAGGTTCTGCCAGCTTTTTCTCGTAATCCCCTCTATGGCTATCGTTCATTAGCTATTGCTTCTTTAGGCATTGCTGTAGTTAGTATTTTTGTTTGGGTACATCATATGTTTACCAGTGCTACCCCTGCTTGGATGAGGATGTTATTTATGGTGACATCAATGTTGGTTGCTGTGCCTACTGGTGTCAAGGCATTTGGTTGGACGGCTACAATTTGGAAGAGCAAAATGCATCTAGAGACACCCATGCTGTTCGCTATGGGAGGTGCAGCCATGTTTTTGCTTGGCGGTGTAACTGGGGTAATGCTGGCAGCAGTACCGTTTGATATTCATGTCCACAATACTTATTTTATAGTAGGACACTTCCACTACATTGTCTTTAACACCATCACGATGGCAATCTTTGCTGCCATTTACTTCTGGTTTCCAAAAATAACTGGACGGATGTACGCTGAAGGCTGGGGTAAGGTGCATTTTTGGTTAACTTTTATCGGTGCTAACCTGACCTTCTTTCCTATGCTCCCACTAGGTTTACAGGGAATGGTACGCCGAATTTCTTCCTACGACCCACGGTATCAAGGATGGAATATCATTGCTAGTCTAGGGGGATTCTTTTTGGGAGTATCTGTACTACCTTTTATTGCTAATATGGTCAGTTCTTTACTATACGGACAGAAGGCGAGTAATAATCCCTGGCTAGCTACGGGACTGGAATGGACAACCACCTCACCACCACCGCAAGATAACTTTGAGGAAATTCCAGTGGTAAAAAGACCGCCCTACGACTATGGCGATCCTAAATACTCAGTTATAGAACCTCCCGACTATCATCAGGTAGAACACTAAGAACTAGCTGACAAAGAAAGCCAAAGGGATAAGGAGCAGAGGATAAAGACTAATGACTAAATGATAAACCGTAGCGTTATTAATGTGGATGAAAGTCCTATTCCTTTAGAACGGTGGCGGAAATACTTACCAAGTTGGCTAAAGCGTTTCTTACCAGTCCGTGGTGGACGTGCTGAAGAACCATGATGGCAAAGCGATTTTTGAGTTTACCGTATTCCTGTTGTCAGAAAGCATAGTTTTTTTAAGCTTTATTTTTACATATATTAGTCTGCGGTAACGCACTCAGGAAATTGGCTTACATCTGGTATTTCGGGTCCAAAATTGTCTAACTTTATCATTATTAACATGGTAGTTTTGCTCTCCAGCTGCTGTGTCATTTAACCAGCAGAAAAATCTCTTAAATATGGAAGGCTCAATAAATCTTGCTGGCTTTGGTTGATGAGAATTTGCATGGGAAGCTACTTATTAATTGGTAAAGGAATCGAATGCAATAACCTTGATTTTAGCTTAAGCACAGGATTAGTTGGTTCTACATTCTATATTTTAACAGGTTTTCATAGTCTACACGTTCTTACTGGTGTGATCCTTCAGATAACTATGCTTGTCCGCTCGTTCAGGCAAAGTAACTATGAAAAAGGTGACTTTACTGTTAGTAATACTACTTTATTTTGGTATTTTGTTGATGTAATTTGGGTCTTTTTATTCTTACTTCTCTATCTTTGGTGAACATAAGAAAATTCAGAAATTTAAGTATTCTAAGGAGTAATATGATGAATCTATGGTTACAAGAAATACTAGCCTCAGCACTCGCCCCAAAAATAGTTAAAGAAACTCCAACATTAGGTAGAGATTCACTAATTGCACATGGGTTAAAAAAAGCAGTATGTTGGCATTATTGGATTAAGGCACTTACTTAATGCTATTGCCAGCACCAATCAATGACTTTAAAGCAACGACCGAATGGGTAGAGGAAAAAATTTTTATCACCACCTTGATCCTCATGATATAGGTAAAAAAGTCGTGTAAGTAGTAGAATTAGTTAGTGCAGGAGTTGTAGGTATTTTAGTTGCCAGAAAATTCTTGAAAATATTTGGAAATGAGGAGGAAAGTAAATAAAAGTTAGGAAATATAAGAAAGATTTTACCTTTGATCTAATCTTCTTTAATAGAACCTTAAATCTAAGTAGGGAGTAAGTAGAAAATGCTGAATATATCTAGTCAAAACGATGTACAGATACAAAGAATTAGAGCTATTAGCCTAACAGTAGTAAATCGCACCTGCTCTTTGGATTTCTATACACAAGCTTTTGGGTTTGAACTTGTTTCTGATCTTACTATATACATACGGCAATCACTATCAACATGACACAATACATAAATGCCATTTCCGAACTGGGAGGTTCACCTTTTCCTAATGGTCCTTTATACTAATCCTCAGGAATTAAGTATGGATCTTTAGCCATAAACGGTTTGCTTTCAATTAGATGTAATACAATCGCAAACAACATCGAAACCAAAATCGATAAAGTTGCCAAAAGTATAAAAAATCCCAAAATCAGGAATAATCCCGCACCCAACATCGTCCATGCTGACAAAAGGCAAAGAAACACAGGTGTTGTGATAGAATTAGCCCACTGACGCAGGTGCAATACTTTGGGATGACCATGGATCATGAATAAACTACCAACGCTAACTCTCAGGAATAAAAGTGCTAATCCCGAAACTCCACTAGGATAAGCATGAGCAAGCGAACTTAACAGATATAGTCCGAGAAATGGATGATTAACAGTTAATAGAAAATAGATTCCCTGCGGTAGTATCCACACAGCGATCACTAAAACCTCGTAAAAGTGGATAAATCATAACTGTACGCCCCGGATATTCAGGTCAAGAGCATATAGACAATGACCAGCCGTAATAAGTAAGCTTTCACGATTTTTACCACTAAAAATCAGATTAGCAGATATTTCTGGTACGAAAATTTTTCCTAAATAAGTCTCGTCGGTGGCATATATCTGCACACTATCTTGAGAACTAGTAAAAACATTGCCATATTCATCAACCCTCAATTCATCCAGTTTGCCTGGCTCAATGACTGCAAATACACGCCCATTTTTTACATAGCGATTGCCTACGAACTCGTAAACTCGAATATGATGAGGTCCTCCAGGAATATTAAATGCAGCTGTATCCAAAACATACGAAAGCCTTTTATCTGGAGTAAAAACCAGCCCATTAGGACGTACCATATCAGTGATGACAAGATCAATTCCACCAGTTGCTGGATCAAAGCGATATACATAACTTCCAGGCTGTTCCTGCTCAGCTCCATAACCTTAGTTTGACTCAGTAATGTCATAGGGCGGATCAGTAAACCAAATTGTACGGTTGCTTTTAACTACCAAATTATTGGGACTGTTGAGGCGTTTGACCTGATAGTGATCAACTAAGACCTGCCATTCCCCAATATATTCGCGGCGTATAATGGCACTTAAACCCGACGAATAGGCAACCAAACGACCTTCCAAATCTCTATAATTAGCACTTTAGTAATCAGGTGGTTCTCGGATCAAACTCACGTTGTCAGTAGGACTGCAGCGCAACAGACGATTACCGTGAGCATTACTCCATATAACACTATCGTCTTCGTGGAATTAAACTGGACCCTTGCTATGGACTGCACTGTTAGCCAGTTTTTGGAGTGAAACCTCCTTAGGTACAATAGCTCGCAGGCGAACGTGATAAATTTCGATAGTTTTAGGCATAATAATCTACTGTCTCTAACTTGGCTACTAACGCTAAATAGCGGGTCTAAATTACAGCGAGATTCGGAATAACCCAATACATATTTGTCAGTAATTAGGATTTCTTCCTTTATAAGAAAGTCAAATAAATTTGATTTTGTAGACTATCATTTCTGGGCTAGGAAATATTTTGGAAAGCTTTTTTTGAAAAAGCTATTTTTAAATTAAATTCATTTTCAGATTTAGATAAAACATACAGAAATACTATTAAATAGTAACCTCTCTTGAGGGAAAATAGTAACTAATCCATTAGGTAGAAGTTTTTTTATAAAAAAAGTTTTAATCTAAACATAATGATCTAATCTCATATTATTTGTTGAGCTTTGAAAGAACATCTAGACTTTCCTAGTCTAATGACTAAAATCTTATCTACGTTTATCTATATTCATCTTTTTTCATCTGCGGTTAATTGTTTCTTCTTGTAGTGAATTCGATCACAATTACATATTATTATATTAGCTTTAAATAACTTTATTTACTCATACTTAGTATGAGTTACAAATTATGACTAGTATCAAAGAAAATTGTGACATCATTATTATCGGTATAGGAGTAGGTGGAGGGACATTAGCTAACCGCCTTACACCCACAGGTAGAAAAATTCTAGTACTAAAAGAGGTGACTTTTTACCGAGAGAGAAAGCTAAGTGGAATCCAGAGGAAGTTTATCAAAAACATCATTACCATACTCATGAAGAATGGTATAATTAGGATAGTAAGGCATTTCAACCCCAGACAGATTATTGGGTTAGTAGTAATACTAAAATTTACGGTGCGACTCTAATTAGATTACGAGAAAGAGATTTTACAAAGGTAGTTTATAAAGGCAGAATTTACCCAGAATGGCCTTTAAAATATCAAGATTTCGAGCCGTACTACACACAGGCAGAAAAATTATATGAGGTGCATGGTAGAGAAGGTGAAGATCCCACAGAAGCAACCCGCAGTGAAGCATATCCTTATCCATCAGTAAATCATGAACCGGATATGCACGCAGTTGCTGATGGTATCCGCAACTGCGTGCATATCCCTTTCATTTACCACTAGGATTAAAGCTGAATGAAAGCGACTACATCAATAGTCCTTACATTCGTTGTGATACTTTTGATGGATACCCTTGTCTGTTAGGAGCAACAGCTGATGCTGAGGTAAACGCTATTCGTCGTGCTTAGGAAGAGTATAGCAATTTCACCCTTAAAACCAATACTAAAGTCTTGCGGCTACATACTAATGAATCAGGGAGAGAGATTACAAGTGTAGAAACTGAAATCGCCGACGAAAAACATTATTTTACCGGTGACATTGTCATTGTTGCATATAGTTCTGTCAACTCTACTGCGTTGCTATTACACTCTGCTAATAGATAAATATTCCCAGGAATTAGCGAACAGTTCTGATCAAGTGGGGCGAAATTTCGAAACAGCTGTAGTTTCCATCCATCTAGAGGTAAATCACGCTAACTTTCAAAAAACCCTCTTTGTTAATGATTTTTACTGGGGAGAGCCGAATTTTCCTTATGCAATGGGTATGGTGCAGAATATGGGCAATGTGCTAGCTGATATGTTTCCGGCAGAAACACCTCCGTTAATGGCTCCATTAATTAAATTAGTTCCTTATTATGAGCGCCATTTGCTAGCTGAAAGGTCTATAGGGTGGTATTTGCAGACAGAAGATCTACCAGATCCAAATAATCGAATTCGGGTGGTGGGTGACAAAATTCATGTTGACTATAGAGTAAATAATATCGTGGCTCGTGATCGGCTACTCCATCGGTGGACATCTATACTCCAATCCATTCCTGGTTCTGCTAAAAAGGTCCTACCATTTAGCATTTATCCCCGCACTCATATACCAGAACGAGCCGTAGCTCATCAATGTAATACTTCTTGTCGCTTCGGCACAAATCCCAAAACCTCAGTCCTAGATCTCAATTGCCGTACTCATAATGTTAACAATCTTCACGTAGTAGATAGTAGTTTTTTTCCTTCCAATTCAGGTGTTAACCCTACATCAACAGTTATGGCTAATGCCTTACATATTGGGGATTTTCTGACAGCAGAGCTTCGCTAATTTATAGCTGAACAATTGAAATAATCAAGCACTCAATAAACATCTAGTGGCCACTAGAGGAGAATTACTCATTATTTGTAAGGACAAAAAGGGGAAACATGATGACAAACGATGAACGGCAAATTACACCTCAACATGATAATTTAAAAGTGACAGATTATCCTCATCCGCCGGCTACAAGTCCATAAACTGAAGGAGGTAACATATCAGTGTCTCCTAAGATGGCAGTGCTATTTTTAATATTTGCTACAAGTCTAGGTGCTGTGGACAGTGGTATTGCCAGAGTCACACTAGGTCTCTCTATCAGTGGTAAGGAAGGTGCTACAACTGGTGGAGTTACAGGGGCAATTTTCGGTGGAGTTGCAAGTAATAAGTTAGCAGAGTCTACTCAAGAATTTACGGAAGAACTTCAACCCAAAATTGGCTTAGAATTAGGAGCCCATAATAAAACAATTGAACTACCCCCTCACTATTCTTAGGAAGAATTACAAGCATTAAGCTGTTGTACCTTTAATTTGCATAAAATGGCAATAGGATAACAAGAGTATCTACTACTATACCAGTGAAAAAATACCTGGCAAGAGAACAAGAAGGAAACCTACAGAAAATCATCAGAGAGACTGAAGATAAACAGTAGCGAGAAAGAGCATTAATACTGTTATTAGTGAATGATGGAAAAACCTACTAAGAAATTAGTGATTTTTTGGGGTGTGCATATAGAAGTGTAGCATATTGGCGTATTAATGGAGATCCACAAAATTTAGAAAGCTTGAAAGATAAGAGGGGAAAAGGAAATCACAGAGAAGTGACAAATGAATACATAGATTTATTATTAATAGTGATAGGAAAAGATGCATCAGAAATGGGATATGAATTTGGAAAATGGACAAGTGAAAAATTGTCAAAAGTAGATGGAAGAACAAACAGGAATAAAAATATTGAGTAAGCAAATAAGGAGAACATTAGAGAGAAAAATACGCTTACCTATAGGTAAAATATACCCTAGAAGATAAGCAAGACTATAATAAAAAAGGCCTTTAAAGGAAAACTATCAGGATACCTAGAAGCGTCAAAAGCTAATCCAGGAAAGCTACAGGTGTAGTTTTAGGACGAAAGTAGTTTTAGTATGAGGGTAATTAGACTTAAAAATTAGGTAAGAAAGGGAAGTAGAAGAAAATCACGGGATAAAGGAGAAGAGGAAAAGTAAATATGCTGAGAGGAGTTAGATATCACGATAAAAAGAGACTGTGTTACTTTATCAAAAAAGGAGAATCAAAAATCTTTTATAAACAAATAATTAATTTATACAAGTCCGTTAGAACCGAATGGGTTGAGCAAGGAAATATCGAATCAGCATTTGCAGAACTAGGAGTAACAATTCTGACTATACTGAATAATGCCAGCTACCATAAAAAGAAGGAAATACTCCAAAAAATAGAATGAGAGATACCCAACTTACAACTTTACTTTTACCTCCTTATAGTCCAGACTTTAATTTAGTTAAGTTAGTTTGCTACTCAGTAAAAGAATACATAGCTCATCACCTCTTTAAACCTATAGATGATTTACAAGAAGTATTAGATAGATTACTAAATGGTGGTGAATTTATTATTAAAGGGGGGAGAAAAATTAAGAACAAGGGAAATTATGTTATTGCCAGTTAAATTTCTAACAGCTTATCAAAACCCTAAGACTGTTATCATAAGTCAAGATCTCATTAAGATATATCAGCTAATCAATACGCTTAAACCTGTCGGTTAAAATCTCTGGATCGTAGATGGGTCAGTTGTCCAAATAACAATGTATGGAATAATGATTCCTTTTTCGACTCGTATGACGATTGTGCGGTTGAATCACGGTGAACTGTGGTATAATTCCCCCATCACACTGACAGAAGGATTGAATACAGAAATTGATTCATTCAGCTTAGTCTACCTTCTTATCTCACCTAACAAAATTCATTATGTTCACACTAGCAACTGGACTAAAGCCTATTAAGAGGCAACAACTTGGTCATCACCGATAGTCCGAGAACGGGATACCCAACACAAGATTCAAGTCGCTTTCAACAATGCAGACCTAACGGACAAAGCACCGCCAAATTGGGCAAATGAAATTGACCAGTTGATTTTTCACGGTAATAGATTCATGGATAAAATGGTCTTCTTTCACTGTAACAGTGCTACCCTAATTCTAACTGATTTGTAAAATTAAATACTAGTTTTGCGCCACTTGGGGGCGAAAGCGTATAGCGGGACATTCGCAGTAGCATCTCGTAGAGAAGTAAGATTGTAAACCGATATTCACTACCCAGTTCTACAGAATTCATACACTCATTCTGAGTCCTGAATTC
The DNA here is from genome assembly GCF_000196515.1 of 'Nostoc azollae' 0708. Taxonomy (NCBI): domain Bacteria; kingdom Bacillati; phylum Cyanobacteriota; class Cyanophyceae; order Nostocales; family Nostocaceae; genus Trichormus; species Trichormus azollae. Next base: position 73,672 of record NC_014249.1, on the reverse strand, counting down.
TTATTATAAAAAGGACTTTAAAATTTCATAATTATTTCACTTTTTTGTGAAAGCGTATTTAAAGAAGGCTTTTAGCACTGTGTTGACTATGCGGCTTATATTAGTTGAGGATGAAGCAGATTTAGGTGCAGCAATTAAACAAGTCCTAAGCCATGAGGCGTATATAGTTGACTGGTTTCTAGATGGTAATCAGGCATGGCAATATTTAGAAACTGGCTGGACTGAGTACACACTTGCAATTTTTGATTGGATGCTACCTGGAGTATCGGGGATAGAGTTATGTAAATGGTTGCGATCACACCAGCTAATTCTACCTGTATTAATGCTAACGGCTAAAGATCGGATAGAAGAAAAGATTATTGGTTTAGATAGCGGTGCAGATGATTATTTAGTTAAACCCTTTGATATGGCAGAACTGCTAGCAAGATTACGAGCCTTACAAAGGCGATCCTCTTACGTAGGAACAACGCTGACACCTCAAGTCCAGCCCCGACACTTACAAGTAGGTTGCCTGACTCTCAATTACAGCACTCATCAACTCCATCGTCAGTATAGTCATGGTAAAAACCAAGTATTCTCTTTAACTGTCAAGGAATTTCAATTATTGGAATATTTCATGAGACATCCTCACCAAATTGTCAGCCGCGACCAAATTATTAGTCAGCTTTGGGAAATTGGTGCAGAACCAGTTAGTAATGTCGTAGCAGCACAAATTCGCTTATTGAGACGTAAATTAGGAGAAGAAGAGAAAGAATCTTTAATTGAAACTGTTTATGGTGTAGGCTATCGTCTTAATATTCCAGTTACGGAAATAGGCAGTTAATTTCTGCTAACTGAAAAGCGAAACTTTCACCAAGGTTATAAAAATATGGAACGCAATCCTATTTTCCACCAGACTCGGTTGCGCCTAGCAGCTTGGTATACCCTCGTCATGGGCGGTATTTTAGGCCTATCTAGTTTGGGAGTTTATAGTGTGGTTGCCCATGCCTACTATGAAACCATAGATCAGGGATTGCAATCAGTCGCAAATGCACTCCATAAAAGTATTGAACCAGCTTGGCAACAACCCGGACAATTACAACGCCTGAATAAAGAATTTTCTTTAGAATTATGTGTGACTCAAACAAGCTGTTTGCGTACAACAACATCTATTAAGAAATCAATCGCAGAGGCGGCTAATCCAGTTAATTACTATATACACTTATTGGATCGCTCAGGAAAAATTTTTGCTAGTGGGGGCATGGAAGTTGACAATTTATCTGTTACTTCAGTATTAGATCAGTGGCAAATATCAACAGATTCCTCTGGCAATCGATACCGCAAAATCACTTTACCTTTGTATACTCAAGACCAGGTTTCGGGTTATCTACAAGTGGCGCGTAGTATCACCGACTTAGATCAACATCTAGCCTATTTAAGATTAGTTTTGGTGTTGGGATTACCAATTTCCATGATTTTCGTCGGTTTGTCTAGTTGGTGGTTGGCAGGAAGAGCAATTCAACCTGTATATTTTTCCTACCAACAAATGCAACAATTTACTGCTGACGCTGCCCATGAGTTTCGTACACCTTTAGCAGCAATGTATTCTACTATTGAAGCTGCTATTAAGTTACAGCAAAAACCAAAATCCAATAGAGAAATTTTAGATGTACTCAAACGCCAAAATCGGCGACTATCACAATTAGTAGGAGATTTATTGCTATTAACTAGGATAGACCAAGAAGAACTAACGGGAGAATATCAGTCTTGCTGTTTAAATGATTTAATTAGCGACTTAACTGAGGAATTAGCATTTTTGGCAGTAGAAACTAAAGTGAATCTCTCTAAACAGGTACAAGTCTTAGAAAAACTCTATATAATAGGAAATGAAGAACACCTTTATCGCCTAATTTCTAACTTAATTGCCAATGCAATTCAAGCTACATCTAGCGGTGGAAAAGTAACGATCCTTTTGGAAAAAAGTGAGCTTTACGCCATCATTAAAGTTCAAGATACAGGAATCGGTATTGCTGTTGAACATCAACAGCGAATTTTTGATCGCTTCTACCGAGTAGATCGTGACCGCTCTCGTATCTCTGGCGGTTCAGGTTTGGGATTGGCCATCGCAATCGCCATTACCAGAGCGCATAAAGGTAATATTCAAGTTCAAAGTCAACCTGGGCTAGGTAGTACATTTATAGTTCGACTTCCTCTTTCATCGTGATTCCTAGAAATAACTACAGAATTAATTACATATTATTTATTTACCAATCCCTTACCAGTCAAGTATTTCAGTCCAGATGTTTATGTAATTAATTATGTCTCATTACTTATCTAGTGCATTATTTATCTTTAGGTGGATATTCTACTGTAAAGCTTTTGTTTAGAATCCAGAATCTAAAATCATTTGATTTGAAGGAGTTTTGATAAATAATATTCCCAATCGCTTTATGGGGTTTAAACATACAGTGGTTAAACCATCACAACTAAAACAGTTAGTACATAAATTATTAGAAGAGTCTAATCTCGACGCAACATAATTTGATTTTAATTATTGGCTCATGTGCAATTGCTACATTTGGTCTACTTGCCAATAGCACTGCTGTAATTATCGGCGCAATGATTATCGCACCTCTAATGTTACCAATTCGAGGTTTAGCATTTGGTATATTAATTGGAAATATCAACCTATTTCGTAAAGGCATAATAGCAGTATTCTTAGGCACATCACTAGCACTTTTAATTTCTTACAGTATAGGTTAGATCGTTAATCTACCTAGTTTCGGCAGTGAAGTGCTATCTCACTCCAAACCTAACCTGCTTAATTTAGATATTGCAGTTGCAGCCGATGGTATCAGTAGCTACGCTAAGGTAAATTCAAAAATTTCTGCTAGTGTGGCAGGGACAGCAATAGCTGTTACTATTATGCCTCCAACTTGCGACATCGCTTTAAGTCTAGCAAAGTTTAACTTGTCACTCAGCTTAGGAGCGACTTTACTCTAACTAACGAATCTTCTAGATATTAGCCTTGCTTGTATGCTGACATTTTTATTCACTGGCTATTCTCCTATCAATCGCGCCCAAGAACCGCCGTTATGGGCATTGGCATTAATAGGTGCTTTACTAATACCTTTAACTGTGAGCTTTACCCCGATTAGTTAGACAAGCAGAACTCGAAACCTATTTGAGAAAAGCACTGCTGAAACGAACTGTAACTTTTCAGCGTTTGGAACTACTGAAAACTAATACTAATTGGCTGAGTAATCCGCCTCGAGTTTGCTGGAGCGTTAGCGCACAAGAACCTGTAACATCAAAGCAGGTAAGCCTTTTAGAAACGTTTCTCGAAAAATGAATTAGGCAACGTTTTTCCCTGATTTTTGAAGTTAGTCAGGTGAAAGAAGTCAGAGGAGAAAAATTAGATTCTCCTCACAAATAAAATAGATATTGAGCGAATTTAAATATGCTTTATTCTGAACTTTGCTACAGACGTAATACTCCTATATCTAATATCTAAAATCCTATTCTCTTGCCCTAAAATAAATTTTTCATCATACTTATACATGGGAAAAACTCACTAAAGGTAGAGTTAAATATCAGGATCTTTTATACAATTGTTGAGATTGAGTAATTAAACCATTAAGATCATGAATGCAGATATATCCACACTCTGGGACAGAAGACATATCCAAAATAGTAATATTAGGTATTAAAAGAATATAAGGATAGGCTTTTAACACACAAATATCTGTGACATACTAGATTACATTAAGGAGAATCAAAAAGAAACACAGAGGCTAATTGAGTTAGATTATGTAGAACTGCAAAAGTTAATCGGAAATGACGAAAAATCACAGCATGAAAACAAGATTTATTAGAATCAAGAGAAATTAGAATAATAGCAGATGGGGGAGGGCATAAACCAAAATTATGTATCTCGGAAAAAATAATTTTGATATTGGTGTATCTGAGGCATATGACAACATTTGAAATACTAGGTATTCAATTTATAGTCAGTAAATCTACAGCAAATAGTACATTTAATTACTGCTTGCCAATCTTCAAAAAATTACTACCATTTAGTTTAGTTGAATAAGTGAACTAAATACATCTGACTATAAAATAGTAAAAGAGATACTGACAGACCATAAATTCATCGTAGATAGCTATGAGCAAGTTAGGGAAATACCTGGAAATAATCAAGAACTCTAAAAGTATTACTCTGGGAAGAAGTGTCATCATACATTTAAAACCCAGGTAATTATTTTACCAGATACGAATGACATACTTGATATTATCGCTGGAGAAAAGGTCCCAAAGAGATATTACTTTATTCCAAGAAGATCGCTCAAAGTTTGCTAAAAACCAAAGATTTAAGGGAGACTTAGCCTATCAAGGAGGAGATTTAATTTCTACTCCTGTTAAAAAACCTAAAAAACGCGAATTAACACAAGAACAAGAAAACAAAAATTCTGTGCTAAACGAGTGTTTGTTGAACACCGAATTCGTTCTGTCAAAATATTTCGAGTTGCCCAGAAACAATTTAGATTGAATCCCCATAAATATGAATAAGTAGTTTTTACTATTTGTGGCTTAGTCAGATTCTGACTTAGCTCGCTAACATTACTAACACAAATACATTCCTTTACCCATGACTAAAATTGACGCATATTATTGCTTATTTTTGTCTTGTTACTATTAGTAAATATCTAAAACGCCTATTCTACCATCTACATTAGCTAGGTTGCAATCCTGGCTAATGTAGATGGTACGATATTCTCCAAGCAGCTTTCATAGTTTTCGGAGATGTCTAATCTACCAAAAAGGATATTAGTCTGCTAACGCAGACTTAGCTGAAAAACTCAACAACTAAATGAACTACTGTTGTTTACTCAACTCTTTACATAAGGAGGAAATCATATACCAAAAGCACATTATTGAGGTTTAACACCTTTTATTTCCTTTACAATCCCAATCAGAATTAAAATCCCATGCTGAAAAAAACCACAAACCCAAAAACTGATTGATACCCTCAAAATACTTCCCCCACACAGACCTATCATCCCCACTCAGGGAAACAACTATTAGGGTATCAATGAGAACAACACCCCTCGTCTCCCCAAACATTGCTAAAGTAACTCCAGGACTATGAGAAAGTACCACTTAGAAAGCGCCATTACAGTTGTTACAAAGTAACTCCCATAGGTATAGATCTACTTTGCGGTCAAAACTCGCAGGAATTTTTAATCGCCATAGACTGTGATAGATACAGCACCCATGCAGCACCCATGCAGCAATTATCGCGCATCAAACACTACCCACCACAGTTGCATTTACATCAGGACGACCAGCAAGGGCGCAATATTTACCGAAATTACCAGGTAACAATCACCCTCAACTTAAATCCCGCAAAATCACCACCGTCCCCAGTGAAGTTTTAGAATTTAGAGGTACTAAAATACCATTAATACTTCCCCCCAATATTCATCTAGAAATAGGTTATTATCGTTGGCTGAGTGGTTGTTGTCCTGAGCAAATCGAAATAGCGATCGCACCTTCTTGGGTAATTGAACAGATGACCAAACGTGCAAAATCACCAAAAAGAGATTCCCACAAAAACAGTCACTCCTTACTAACCAATCCAGAATTTACAGGTGAAAATACAGAAATAGTACCGCTACTACTAGAAATAATTAATCCTCGCTTTGCAAATAGATATGATTTATGGATTAAGGTAGGAATGGGTTTTAAATCAGTTAATCCTACCCTGCTTTGTCATTGGGAAGAATGAAATCAGCTATCAGCTAAATACACACAAGGAGAGTGCGAATACAAATGGTAATCTCTCAGGAAATAGGGGATGAATATTTAGAGTTTAAACCGTTTAGTTAGCTAATCTTTCTTAACTACTAATCATGTCAAAAATTGGAACTCAAGAGATTATGGATACAGATGTAGAAACTAACGATAATGATGCTGATTTCACCACCTTATTCACAGATGCTAATATTGTTAATATAGCATCTGAAAAAGAACATGAATTTGATTTTTACAGCAACACTATCATCTTAGACATCAAAAATATACCAGCTAATACAAACGAGTTACGGCAGGTATTAATCACGCCTGGAATCAAGGTAGAAGCACCAGTAATGCAAGTTAGTACACTCAATGAAGTTGAGCGGTATCCAGTAATAACTGAAGTTCTCACAAAGTTAAAAACTATTTTACCATAAATAGCAGAACAAGCTCAACAAAAAGGAGGTCAAAAATAGGAATTATCTGTCGAACAGTCAGAGAATAACAAAATTGTCAATCCTCCTAATTTGCCACCAACTAATCCTCATAAAACCAACCCATCTAATCAATTAACACTCTTTTAATATATCTTACATTTTAGTAATTGAAGGTCAAGAAATACCCATAGCTGATGAAATTGCAGCTACTGACAAAACTCTCGCCAATACCCTGACACCATTCTACTCAGAAATTGCTCATGCAGAAATTACGCGAACAGATAAAGAGGGAACTACCCAAATTCGCATGGTCAACACAGCAGGTACTAAAGGTTTAGATGATATCCTCCAAACTCTAATTATCAGCAAACATCAATTTAACCCAGCTTTACTATTAAGTTGGCAAATCCAAATGTTAGTAATTCAAGGTCATCTGAATATTGAAAATCTGCTGCTATTACAAAATGAACTGGAAACAGCAATTACCACTGGGAGAAAATAGCAAACTGAATAAGAGAAGAGTTTAAATATTCTCAGAAAATGTCCACGCATACCTTCACAAATAACAATTTCCGGCTTCTAATGCAGTGTCAATATTAATTGGCTACTGAGTCTTTAAAAAAATACCAGATTCCCCAAACTGTAAAAGAGGGAATTTAGTATTTAGAAGAACTCACCAAACAAATTAATTACCTCAGTCTCTACAAAGAACTGTTTCCCAGTGAATGATTATCGTCAACAACTCCCTTGAGACAACATTCATATCCTAGTGTTCATAGTGACCTAAAAATTGAGTTTTTGGAACTGGTAAATAAGTGGCTATTCCCCATAGAAAATCAGGAAGATTTTCAGGAATGCACAGAAAGGTACACAAAAATTACCGTTTACTCTCAAAACACAGGTTGGTGGGAAATGAGTTTAGAAGAAATCAGTTTCACAGAACAATTTCTCTTGTCACTGATAGGTTATGGATATCCTCAAGAAGATCGGGAATCATTCTTCAAATTTATCCCTGGTAAATTGGTAACTGTGGATAAAATCAATTGGGATAAACTTTGATCACTTCGTCAACAAATAGCACCACCTTTATCTCTAGTTTATGATGTGATTTCTATCATTGACCACAGCAGAGAATATATTTGCTTGGATGTCACTCATGAAGAATAAGTCTCCTTTAATTCGCGACAAGAAGTATTAAAATACTTAGCTGCGTAGTAGCAATTATCCATAGCGTATTGCCAGGAAATGACAGAATTTTCAGAAGGAATTGAATCTTTCATTGACCATAGAAAACAGATAGTAAAATTATGGAGTAAAACACAGCATTAACTAATATTCTACCTGAACTCAATATTAATGATATCTCAAATTCAATTATCAACTAAACTACTCATGCAGAAACACTAGCAGATATGCTAGTGTTTCTGCCAGGACAATATCTTACAATTTATAAAGATAGAGAAACAACAAATTAAAAATTTATTGCTCCTGCTGTATTGAGATAAGCTTTTGCTGCTAAACCCACTAACTCAAGTTAGTTACCACGAAACACCGTGAGGTGGGGGAAATATCAGAAAGGAGAATGCTTAGTGTGTTTTATCCACCACAACGTTATTACATCTCCTTGGAAAATATAACTTTTAAAATACCTATACTGGGGTTAATATTTACTGGATGTAATCTCAATATTGTATTTAGGCTATTGAGAAATTCAAGTAAAATTCCCTCCTATTTTATACACCCTCACCAAACGTAATAGAAAACGGTTTTATATATTTTGGTGAAGATTCTATTCCCAATTGTTCCCCTAAAAATATCATGCAGGTATAGTAATTATTTTGGCATAGTGCTTTCAATCAAGACTCGGTGCAGGGTAAGTCTAAATTATATCCTGAAGATGTGCAATTGCATTTACAGCAACTACACGATAAACACTGTAAAAAATACCCAACACAGAATTTAGTTCCTTGGGGTAATAAAAAAATCACCATTGCAATTGAAAAGATTATCTCATGACTATACCAGAACTCATAAGTTATCAATTTACCACCAGCACCTAATTAGCACCGATAACAGGCAAAATGATGGAATACTAGTTAGCTGGAAACCGAGTGTTTATTCGTGCTGCACGTCAAGCACTATCTATGTGCTTTCCTATCAACTAATGCAGTATTCGTGGTTTACCCCATCTTACGTCCTACTTCCACCTGCAATATCTCTTGGTTTCCGCTAGGTTAACGTTGCAAATTTTACAGTTAGCTCAAAATGCGAGGCACCAAGAAATACTCTTCTATCTCTGCTTTACCGATAGGGAGTGGCATCTGTACACCCCAGAAGAAACTGCTATATCTACCAGTGTAATTCCAGTAGAGGCAACCAGCTTATTCTATGAAACCGCGATGATTGAGGTACACAGTGACTATAGTATGAGCGCACAATTTTCTGCTACTGACGACGAGGAAGAAGCTGGAAAATTCAGAATCTTTGCTGTTTTAGGTGAGATTTTCACCAATCCCCATATCTACATTCGGTTGGGTACATACAGCCACTTTTGGCTAATATCTGATAACTGGGTATTTGAGTTACCAACCTGTTTAATATCTAATTCAGTAGCATCTACATGATTACAGCTATTTTCAGGGAAATTAACCACATTTTTAAATCTCACGCAGAGAACGCAGAAGTAAAAATTCAAGGAATGATACCGCTAGAAAACAGATTTCATGTCACAGATATTACAGCATGTCTAAATTAGACCTATATTTTACTCATTCTACCCCGCTTATGCTACCTGTACATGATCACCTTGATTTTATAGTTGTGGGTACTGGTAGAACAGGGGTTTTTTAATTCCGTCAGTTGCTAAACTGATGCTGGAGATTGAAGCAAACAGCAACAAAACCACCTCCTGTATAGTTGTAGACCCAGATATCATTGAACCGAAAACATTCCTCGACAGAACTTTTAACAGTCGGAAATTAGGTCACACAAGGCGGGAGTTTTAACAGCCAGATACAGTTTAGGATTGGGAGTGCAAATTGGGGCGATCACTAAACCATTCACTAAAAAGATTATATCAGCCAGATGGCATAAGTTAACAGTGATTATTGGTTGTGTAGATAATGCTGCTGCGCGTGGTGAAATTAGCACTTGCTTAGACTAAAACTACTCAGATCCTGTACCACAAATTTGGTGGTTAGATTGTGATAATCATACTAATTCTAGTTCTGGATAGGTGGTGCTTGGTTCTACTAAGGAATTTACCTTAGGAGCTGCATTTGATAATCTTTAAGAAAACAACTTTTGTTTTAATGTTCCCAGTCCTTCTAGATAAAATCCAGAACTACTAACACCATTACCTGAAGAATTAAAATCAACACCTTTATCATGTGCTGAAATTCAAGCACGGAAACGCCAAAGCTTATTTGTTAATTAACAAGTAGCTGTTATTGCTGTGGAGTATTTGCTGGCATTAATATTAACTAGAAGTTGGAGAAAATTTGCAACCTATTTCCATAGGACTACAGGTTCTTGTCATTCACTATATACCGGTGTAAATTCTCTACAAAAATTTATAAATGAGCTAATAATTTCACCAGGTCGTTCAATCTCAGTTTATCAATATAGTATCAAATAACTTTCGCTGACGCGGTTCTTCCTTGCAGGAATTCAAGGGGGAAAATTATTTATGGTACTTACGCAAAAATACTTTTTAAAATTTCACCTTTTGTATATTTTAGGTCTTTATAATTAACTACAAAGGCATAGAAAATACAGAGAGTGAGAGTTTTACCAATCTTATATAAGGCTGCACAGAATACTATAATCCATTGACTTATCTATATTTATCCATCTTTATCTGCATTCATCTGCATTCAATTATTCCTGTTATTTTATTCTATGGCGCTTTATATCAATTTGGTATTGAAAGATATTTTTGTAAGTTCTGAGAAATATTTGTAAAATAAAAAAAAGCGATTACTGAATACCTAAAGCCTGTTCCCAAAGTTGAAATTAAACTACCACAAATAAAATCCATGCTCAATATTACTAAAGTACAACTTAGCGCTAGTAGATGGACTCTCAATATGCTTGCACCTAGAGTTGCTACTATCACCAGTCTTTTGGGAAAAGAAAAAGTCACATACTTCGGTTTTAAAACTGAAGCAAAGGCAATTGAATTTTAAAGATGCCTTCTTAAAAATTCAAGAAATTCGACTATTTTTATCAGAAAAGCAGAATAATTAAGTCAAAACTGGAAATGTAAATGTTGAAATGTACCAACAGAGTTAATTATTCAAATGGCCAAACTTGATATAAAGCAACAGAACCAGACTAAAAATTAACAGAATTAATTTGATCAATAAATTATTTGACACTAAAACAACTAATTTATTAGTCGCTACGCGCTAAGTATTTGATGATTCTAATCAGAAGGCACAACCTATATTTCAGATCATATTTTTAATATTGCAGAGGTATATATCAACATAATAGTTGTATATAGAAAACTCCTTCATTGTCAATAAAATCATCATATTTTATTGCTAAAGCTTGTATAATCTCTATCAAACTAGGAAACTATCTCATTCATTTACAGCGAGTATTACTAAAAACACTTATGTCAGTTTATATAACAATGGTAATAACCAATGTTGTTCATTTTTTGAAAATGAAAAAACAGTTACAATAAATTATTATACTAATCGTCTTCACAAAGAAGAACAAAATACCAGAGCTCTTCAACAAATTTATCAATCTCTTTCTCAACAACGATAACAGCAAATTACAAATGAGATTGAACAGTGAAATACTCATAGTCTAATCCCAGTTTCTCCAAGTAATAACGGCAAATCTCATACAGTAGAAATAGGTTCATAAAGAGACATTCTTTATTAATTTAGACCATGACTTAAGATGAATTACTACTTCAAGCAAAGTAGATGATGAAAAGACGTAAAAATTGAGAAAATTTTATCTTTAATAAAACGCTAACAATTTTTATGCTAATAGTTTTTAGCGATTAATTAAAACTTACCAAACATAAATTCCAGAACATAACTACTCTGTATACAAAGTACAGAGTAAATCAAGGTGCTTAGTGACAAACTAAGCACCTGTCATTTCATGGCTTTATTGATATCAATTAACCCAAAATTATGAGATTCACAATTTCTCTAAAAGACCTCGCTAATACGTTTAATCTAGTTAGTTACACTGTACCTAAAAACCTCATCATCCCATTCTCAACAATATATTGTTGGTTGAAGATAAACACAAACAACAAATCTTAGTGACTGCTCTTGATTTGAGTTTAGGAATTCGAGTTCAATGCAAATCCAGAATAGAACTAGAAGGTAAAATTGCTTTACCTGCTAAATTATTCACAAAAGTAATTTCAAGTCTTCCTAAACGAGATATTTTTTTAGAAATGGTAGATAATGCTGCCATTATTACTGACTCTTATGGTAAATACCAGATTCAAATAGTTAGTCATCAAGAGTTTCAATGTTTACCTGAGATTGAAGGTAAGAGTATTATATTACCCGCAACCAAATTATTACAAGCATTAGAAGCAGCATTATTTACTGCTAGTAATGATGAAAATAAACAAGTTTTAGCTGGAGTTCATTTTCAATTTACTAAAAGTAGTTGACAAGCGGCTGCAACAGATAGAAATCGGTTAGCAGTTATTTCTAGAACGATAAAAATAGATGAAACTTTAATAGAAACTTGATAAAGTAATGCTGATTTAAATACAGTAGGATTCACAATTCCTCAACTTACACTAATAGAATTACAAAAAATTTTAGGTAGTGTAGGAAATAACAGCAAATGTACTATTAACATCAAAAATGGAATTGCGGTATTTACATTACCCAATATCCAAATTACCACCAGATTATTAGAAGGACATTATCCGAAATATTCATCTTTGATTACCCAACAATTTCAACATCAATTTTTTGTTGATACAAAATTATTAGATCATGCTCTCAAACAAGTGGGAATTTTAGCTGACCAAAAGACTAAGATTATTGAAATTATCTATGACTACCAGCATTAAGAAGTAACTTTATCTAGTAAATCTTCAGATATTGCTGCTGTGTGAAATCTTTAAATATTAAACCTCAAGATAATTATCAGCAACAATTGATCATGGATTTTAATATCGAATATCTGGAACAAGATCTCAAATTTCTACCTACAAGTGAGGTATTAATTAATATGAGCTAAACTACAAATCATGTGGTTATTACTCCTTTTGATAGCATTCTCAATCAATTAATTCTGGTGATACCGATTCAACTTATTGGTAATAACAGCACAACTATGGAAGAAGATACTCGAGATGATAAAGAAGTTATAATTATAGAAAATATTTCCTCTGGAACTCAAGTAAATGAGGAAATAAATATAGCTGCTAAAGCTGGGAATATGGAAGAAGTTGTTAAGGAGGCAAATAATCTAATAAACACAAATTATTCTCGACAAAAAACCCAGCAGAAAGTAAAACTAATTCTCAAACTTCTACAAATTCTACTTCCAAAACTAGGGGGAGAAAAAAGAAAGTTACTGCTGCATAGGTTGACTGAATAAAAATTGTAACGGTTTAGATTTAGCTAAACAACTATCAATACTTGTTAGTTAAAAATTCTGCAAATATCTCTTAAACCTCATTTCTCTGTGTACTCTATATCTCTGTAATTTGTTACATCAAATCTGTTTTAATAACTACAGTAAAAATTACTCACACCCCAAGCTTATTACTAATACATAAGCTTGGGAAAATTCAACTTATCTAGTTTTAGAAAAGTAGACATACCAAACACTTGATCTGAAATATCATCCCCAGTCTTTTGCTGAACTTATTGGTCAAAGAGCAATTGCAACTACTCTTACCAATGCTATCACATCTCAATGAATTGCTCCGGTATATCTATTTACTGGTCCGAGAGGTAGAAGTAAAACTTCCAGCACACACATCTTTACTAAATCTCTCAATTGTCAACATGGCGATTTTCCTACTCCCACACCCTGCGGACTATGCAATTACTGTACTAACATTTCTCAAGGTTTATCCCTAGATGTGGTAGAAATAGATGCTGCTAGTAATTCTGGTGTTGAGAATATCAGATAAATTATTGACCGCACCCACATTATACCTGTCAACAGCTGCTACAAGGTGTTTGTTTTAGATGAAGTACATAGCCTCAGTTCAAAAGGATTCCAGGCTTTACTCAAAAGCTTGGAAAAACCACCAAGAAATGTAGTGTTCATCCTCTGCACAACAGAAATCCACAAAGTTACTGCGACGATTATTCCTCATTGTCAAAGGTTCAATTTCAAGAGAATTGGTATGAAGTATATGATACAAAATGTTAACCAAATTGTGAATGAGGAATCAATTAGTATTACTACAAAATATTACATTCGATTACACAAAATTCTTCTGGATATTTACGGGATAGTCAATATTTACTAGATCAATTGAGTTTACGAAATATTAGCATTGACCAAATTTGGTATGGGAAATGGTGGGAGATGTGGCTGAGTATAAATTGCTAACAATGGTAGAAAAAATTACTGAAAATGACGGCGATTCTGTGATTAATATTATTCGGAATTTATCGGAATGGGGGAAAGAACCTTGAGTAATTCTGCAAAATCTTACTAGCTTTTATCAAGATAAATTAATTGCTAAAACATCTCCTAGCAGTAAAGAAATGGTAATGCTAACTAAAGATACTTGGCAACAAGTATGTCAAACAGCTAAAGATTATGAGGCTACAACTATTTTAGCAGGACAGCACCACTTGAGACAATGTGAAGTACAAGTCAAATTATCTACTCAACCACCGTTATGCTTAGAATTTGGTATTTTGGGTTTACCACCTGCTGCTAATTCTATTAATTCCAGCAATTCAAATCAATCCGTTCCAATTTGTAAGGATCCAGCTTAGACGAACTAGGAAATACCTACTGATGCTATTGTTTGGGCGCAATAGAAGTTACCAAATATGAGTGTTGAACCTTTGCAAAAACATTGAAATTTGTTGATTCCAGTCAATGGAAAGAAAACTCCTATTTGGGTGGAAGCTGTACAGCAGTTAGCATCTTCCCGATAGAAATTCTCAATACAAATGGAAAATTAAACAGTAGCTATTCAAATAAATACAGCAATTTTGTAGTAAATGGGGTAGATCATTTTTAGGAAGTAGCTTTAAAACTTAAAATTTAATTGGTTACTGTACCTCATAAACCTTGAATCTGCTGTAATTAATACTTCCTTCGTACTGTCAGTCTACCTATCTCCTTCATTTTCTCTTCTTTCTTCGCTTCCTTCGTGCCTTCGTGGTTCAATCAGTATTTCCTACAAGAAAGAGAGCAATTAATAATTCATAATAGCTCAGTCTATCTATTCCAAATTATTTATTACTAGTGGAGTAATAATAATACAGATATCTTGCCAATCTAAAAATGGAGAATCATGTACAAAAAGTTTAAATACTTTAGAGGAATTATGTGAATTTATCAACAATCACCTGGTATCCTCTTACAATTTCTACCTTCATTCTATACAGTTTACGGGTGGTTCTCCAAGGATAGCGATTGCCTGCAGCACTGCACTCGGCGCAATCGCTTACTATGATGAACTCCAATCTATCCCACAATTAATTTTGGAACAACTAATTCAACCACCTAGCAATCTGTTAATAGCATTAAGTATTGCCAAAGATATTGAGGTGCAATTAGATTTCCATCAAAAACTATGACTGATAGATTACCTCCAAATATTACTGGAAGGAATTTCTCAGTGTTCAAAATTGGCTGTTGAAACTGGAAGATACCAACAACTCGCTGTTGAAAATTGTATTTCCCCGATTGGTATGGGAAGTTTTACTATTTCCTGATTAATACCAAAAACTACATTTTCAACGCAATCTGTCTAAACATTATCAAAGATACCAAAAACATTTTTGGATAAAGGGATTGCGCTATGCGCTCTTGTCGTGAACTAAATCAAATAAAAAACCATGAGTGCCATTATCACTAATTACCGTCAATTGGATGTAGCATTTCTACTACTCAACAACTTGAGAATAAAACTCCGCACTGCTGGGGTAAGAATCTCAGTGAGAAAAGTGGGAAATGTACACAGAATTACAGTTTCAAAACAACCCACTGTAGCCACTATTGAGCAAATTGTTGGTGCCACAAACGCAAAAACAGAAACTCGTAACCTCAGCAGTAATAATGCGATTAGTTCACCTACTGAAATCACTTCATCAACAGATGATACCCGTAGTGAAAATGGTGCTAATATAGCACCTACCGTAAACAAAGAGATTGAAGATAATTCAGTAGTTAAGGTGATCACTGAAACACTATCTGAATCTACTTCTCCACTAGATGAAAGTCATACTGGTTACAGTAAAGATATTATTTGTGACAACACAGCAGAAATTATCACCAATTCAACTAATTTTCCTACACCTGCTTACTCTTCCTTAGAAATAACAAATATTTCCGATTCTCCAGAGTTAGCAAATTTGGAAAATTTACAAACACTAACTTTAAAAAGACTAAGGAAGTTAGCCAAATTGCACAAAGTCCCTGGTTTCTCTCGCATGAAAGAAGAGAAATTAGTAACTAAACTACATGGTTTAGCAATCAAGGAACTAGTTTTGTAATAGCCATCAACCTTAAATCTCCAGGAGATTTGGGGTTATTTTCTTACGTAATTTTCCCCAATATAACCAGTAATCAATGCGCTAGCCGCAATCAGGTTTGGTATAGGGCTGTATCCAATACCAGTACCAAATTAGCAGCACATCATTCATTTCGTTGCATAACCAAAAATGTGCCATCGTGCTAATACCGTGGAAAAATTTATTACCAAAGGAAAATATCATGACTCAGCAATACATCGATAAAGTTGATTTAGTTGGTCGCGTTGGTCAAACACTTGAGATACGCTATTTTGAATCAGGTGCAATGAAAACATCATTGACCCTTGCTGTTAAACCTCCCTACAGAAGTGAAACTCCCCTTTACTTTGATCTAGAACTTTGGGGAAATATCGCTCAAGTAGCAGCAGATTAGGTTAAAAAAGGTTCAACTATTGGTATCACTAGTGAAATAGTCTTGAACAGATGGATAGATAAAAACACCAACGAACCCAGACATAAACCCATTATTGGTATCAACAATTTAGAACTCATCAGTTCTACCAAACACAAAGACTCAAATGAAACTGGTGAAGACCAAGACTCCATAATTAAAGCCAACTTCTAGTCATTCAAATACATCCCGCAGCATAACTTTTATTTATGGGATGTTTTGGTTAAAAGCGCAAAGCGCAATTTTTATGAACATTGGACAACTTCATCACAAGGAATAGACCATGATTAACTCAAACCAAACCATTCAACTGCTCAATATTGATAAAGCTTGTGACAATCAAGGTGTAACAATTCTCTATGGTGAATGTACTTTCTCCTACTATTCAAAAGATGGAGTAGTAGAAGATTCAATTCCTTACAGAACCAAGGGAGCAGCAGCAGTTTCCATTGCTGAATCTGGAATTAAGGCCACTGGTAGCGCTATTAGCTATCTGGATCTTAACGTAGTAGATAGCGGTAAAGGATATAAGGAGAAGAACACCACCAGTTATCCGCAACTTTATCTGCACTACTGCTGGTAGTCGCACTCATACACCTACTGTTACCCGTGTTATTCAACCACCCACACCACAGGAAAATACTCAACAGCTAGTTGGTGCTGGTGTAGCTACAGCTTCTCAAAATGGTCATTCTCGGAATACTGATATTTCTCACATTCGCTTTTAAGGATATTACTTCTGGCTTGCTGGCAGAGGTATTTTTTTCTATGAGTAGATAATTTTTTTCACATATCAGTGCTAGGCTATGACTTCAATCATAGATGTAGGAACTATTATTTTTTTAACCCCTAATTTGAGCAATAGTCTACAGGCTGCAACACGAGAGGAAATTTCTATTTCAAGATTCGATTAATTCTCATATATTGATATATGATACAAATGAATAAATATTAGACCTATTAGGAAATAGATGGTGAAACTCACTAAAATACTTTCCGGGAAGGGAATCAAAGAATTTTAAGGGTTATTACCCAGCAATTCTAATATATTCTCAAATCATATATCAATATATGATGTAGAAAATCCGATATATGATACTCAAATAACATCAAAAAAATAGTCATGCAAATTAGATTAGCTGTAATAAGTAATGCCGGAGGAAGTGGTAAGACAACCCTTTCTGTCCACCTAGCTTATAGTCTAGCAAAACACAGGTATAAGGTAGCACTATTTGACCTTGACTCGCAAGGATCACTGACACTGTTTTGTGGTTTAAATCAACCAGAACCAGAACATACTTTAGCTGCTGTCCTCAAAGATGATTTTGATGGTAACTGGCCGTTAACACCTTGCTGGAGTAAACACACCGATAAAGTAGTTATTTGTCAGGGTGGTATGGTTCTTACCGAAACAGCAGATGAATTGGTTTTACACAAACGAGGAGCTTACTTATTAGGTGATCGCTTAACTGACTATCCTCTAGAACATGATTTAATGATCTTCGATTGTCCAGCTACCCTGGGTCCCTTACCTTTAATGGCACTGGCAGCCAGTACACACATAATTATCCCTGTCCAACTAGAGCCAAAATCCATTCAAGGAGCAGCTCATTTACTGGAATGGTATTACTACCATTGTAAACACTTACGCTTGAAACCCACACCAGAAATTCTCGGCTTTGTTCCCAACCAATACGATGCTCGACGCGCAGCCCATAGACAAATGTTAGCTGCATTACCATCTCAGTTAGAGCAGATGAATATCCATGCTTTTTCAGAAATTCGGGATAGTGCTGAATTTGTTAACGCCAGTGGACAAGGATTACCATTACCTATTCACCGTCCTAGTCATCAAGCAAAGGATGACTTTAAAGAAATTGCCTCGCAATTAGCAGCTTTGATTGGCAGCAAGAGTAAAGAAAGGGTGAAAGTTTAACTAATCTGTTGCACCCAAAAGTTGTACCTTTTTGATTTTGGCTAGAAGTTTTGAATCCTCTCTCCTGCTCAATCATCGTCTCAATGTGCAAATTAAATCTGTGCTAATTTATGACCACTCGTAAATCTCCTGACCTCACCAACTATTTTTCAGGCGCAAAGCAATGCCAACGATTATCAGAAGCTGAGGCAGAAATTCAACGTCTCAAAGCCAAAATAGAAGAACTTCGCTCTCAAGGATCAAGTGAGTTAGAAACACAGCTACAAACTCTCAGGGCACAACTTCAGTCACAATCAGGTATCCAATCTATTTCTTTAGAAAGAATCCAAGCCAACCCAGAGCAACCGAGACAAACATTTTTATCAGAAAGTATTGATTCTATGTCTCGTTCCCTAGTATCAGATGGACAACTAGAACCAATTATTTTAATTCAACGAGAACACTTAGTTATCTTTGATGGTGAACGACGTTGGCGCAGTGCTAAAAACTTGAGTTGGGAAAATCTGCAAGCTGTGATTATTCCTGAACCTGATGCTTTGCACCGTAAAGCTTTAATTACTTCATTACATCGGGAAGAGCTCAATCCTTTGGATAAGGCTGAAGCCATTGTACGGGAATTGGCAATAAATACTAGTTTAGAACCTCAAGATATTCCCCGGATTCTCTCAACAGTAGTACGACGGTTGAATGCACAAAAACGAATGAATTCTATTGTAGCACTGATTACAGTAACACCAGAAGAACAACAACAAGATTTAGCTGTTTTGGACCTAGATGAACGCGAAGCAGCAATTCTCACTGTACTTTTAGATTTACAACTCAATCCCGCTTCTATTGATGCCAATATTTTTCCTATGCTTTCTTTAGCAGAAGACTTGAAAACTGCAATTAGGTCTTCTGGTCTTAAAGGTGTTCATGCCATAGCATTACAAAAAATTTCTACGAAAAATTTGGGAGTACCAGAATCAGAGGCAGAAGAAATTAGAATCAATGTCACCCAAAAGGTGTTAGCAGAAAAATTATCTGTACAAAAAACCCGGCAATTAGTAACTGAGGCGATGGCCTTACAAAGTACCGACGCTGAGAAAATGGAAAGACAAGTTAAACCAATAACTACGGCAACACGCTCTTTGTATAAAGTTTCTGGGGACGCGCTAAAGAAAGTTGAAGTTTCTCAATTAATAGAGTTTCAGGAAGTCCTTCGCAAGAAACTGGCAGAGATTGAAGAGGTAATCCAGGAGAAAGCTGTCAACGATAATAAGGTTTAAAATGTTGACTTGAATTTAAAAGTAAGGCTACAAATGTCAGCTGATGACTTGCGTTTAAAACGGGCAGTAAATACTGCTTGTAAAATTGCAGAAGCCCAAGGATTGCAGTTTGAAAAAGCGTTTATTTTTGTCCGACCACTTATAAATCACGTCTACATTGAAAACCATAGTTTTTTGGAGTTAAATTAGAGTAAGTAATCGTGCAAAATAAATTGTACATTAAAGATATTCAAACCCGTGTTTTAGAACATATTCTAGACTCTACAGAAAAAGCTGGTGGACGCATAATATCAATTCATAGTAGATCTGCTGTTGATTCAGTTCTTAATTGTTTTGATCAGTCTCAAGATGCAGATATTCCAATATTACATTGGTTTACTGGTACACAAACATAGCTTAAAAGAGCTACATCTTTAGGATGTTGGTTTTCAGTTAGTCCAGCAATGCTTGCGACTAAAAAAGGAAAACACTTAGTTAAGGAGATACCAAAAGAGCGTATGTTAACTGAAACTGATGGACCATTCACAAGCCTAAATCAAAAAACTTTAATGCGTTGGGATGTTCAAAAAGCAATACTTGAGCTATTAGAATTATGGCAAATTAGTCCTGAAGAGACTAATTTTAGTTTGACTTAAAACTTTCAATCTATATTGAAAATTATTACATAACACAGGACAAAAGCATCTACATATTGATAAAGTGGTAAGTAGAGGCGTGTATAAACTAGTATAAGTAAGCATAGTTTTAGCTTTAAGTTCGAGACAGTCAAACAAAGCTTGTGATTAATCAAATAACACAACATAAAAACATACAAAACTTCGATTTGAATGAGGTCAAGTTGAGGATTTAACCACGCCAATTTTTTCAAAAAAAACTTTTGTCTTTGCGGCAAGCTCAAACTTAAAATCACACTACGTAATTTGGGCTGTAGCTCTCAAAAAAAGCTGACGCTTTTCTAAGAAAGTAAACAATTTAACTTCCAAAATAATACGCTATAAGGAATCATTCCCAAGTCAAATAGAACCTTCCTCCAAAATGCTATTATTTAATAATACAACTTCTCCAAACTAAACAAAACACGAATCAGGTTCAAAGTTAAGTTACAGAAAACTACCAGAAGCAATGCTCCAAAATGGGCAGATGTAATTAAAACATCCCAAAATGAGCAAGCATCAGAATTAGTAAAAGTTACGACCTTAGAAGTTGGTTTAAAGAGCATCAAAGTTTTCAAAGCTTTAGATGAAGCCGGAAACAAATCAAGATAAGAAATTGCTTCAGTCCAAGAATGGATAAATTATGATAATGGTGATTGGATTCATTTCATAGATTTAGTGCCCATAGTCTGGAGTCAATTAATCGAAATCCAAGATAATATTACCCCTAATTTACACACCCAATTGAGAGGAGAATATGAGAAGGCCTACACATATTACCAAGAACATATTGATAAATTCATCTCGCTGAGTTCTTGGCAGTTATCTGTAGAACAACAACAAAAAGTTAAGCAAAATTTAGTAAAAGCTCTTCCCTGTCTAGAGGAAGTAGAAGACTATTTACAAGTAATAATTGGTCCTCCTGTGATCATTCCTGCTATTAGCAAGCAATTGTCAGAACAAAAAGCTTAATGTTTGTAGCAAATAACTCGATTCATTGAGCAGTATGATACAAATTTAGAACAAACACTAAGAGAATCGGCGATCGCTGGAGGTGAACAACTAGCAGCGCAATTACTCGAAAATTTGAGCAATTGGGAACTAGGATGCAAACCAGTCAAATTCAAAAAGAAGATGGAACATTATTTCAAGAAAGTGCAAATGCTTTTGGATAACGCCAATTTTGAAACAGGTAGCAGTCTGGAAGCAATAATGACTCATCTAGAAGATATTCTCAAAAATGCTTCTATAGATACCAAAAGACCTGATTCACAGAGGCGTTCTCAATAAGATAGAAAAATAGACGAAATTTACGCCAAGCTGCTGGATTAACAACGTCATATTCAAAGGTTAGCAAGTAATCAAGGTATGGGGGTAGGCAAACCTCCAGCTATGTCTCTCAAACTTCGGTAAAAAAACCTGTCTGTATCATCCTTGAGCAAAAACAAGGTATGAGGTATAGATGAGAATAATATACCTCATACACTTGCTACACAATTAAAAGAGGAAGTAATAGCAACTATTTGCTTCCCTATTTATCAGTATTAATTTCCCAATTCACAGTAACTAAGATGTCACATTTCTCAACTGTCACCACAGAATTAATTAATCGTAAATTTTTAGTTGATGCTCTACAAGATTTATAGCTTACCGTGCAGGTTTATAAAAAACCACAATTGCTCAAAGGTTATTACAATGACTCTGAAGGAGAACGTGCAGAGATTATTATCCCTAGTTCTACTTTAAATGCCCGCGCAGATATCGGTTCTCTGCGGGATCAAGAAGTAAAACTGTATCAAATCATTCAGGCTGCCCATGAAACCGTACCCCGACTGGGAGAAAACTTCTTTTCTCATACCCTCATGCAAACCTACGATAAAAACATGGTTCGCGCTAAAGCAGCACAGTTACAGGAACAGCTAGAAAAATGCACCATCACAGAAGAAACCACAGATCAAGTACATAACCTGCGTCTTATATTGTCAGAACATCAACAAATTCAACAAGTACGGAGATAATTTATGAAAAGGGCAATCTTGATACATTTTGACACTGCTACAGGTAAAATAAAAATAGAAGCTGAAGGATTTGAAGGATTTTCCTGTCTAGAAGCAATACAACCTTTTGAGGAAGCTTTGGGGATAGTACAGGGCAATCACTCTTACAAACCAGAATCTCAACAACAAGTTCGCACTACTAATACCCATCAACACCGACTACATCAATAAATTCAAAGCAGGGAGGAGGAAAATATCTTCAATATTCCTCCCTTTGCTCATTACACTTCGCCTAAACAACGTTTGCTATTTCATCAATACATTTTCACTGGGAAACAAACAAAATTCCTTATTAACAACCATAAAAGTATCAAACCTAATTACCACCATTGACTCTCACATACCCATTGTGGCTTTAGAGGTTCTATCTCCTGAAGAAGCTACTATCATTCAATAGTTAACTACTGAAGTCATGGAGAAACTCAACAATCCTGTGTATTTCTGGAATTTGGGAGTTTCCAGCTTGGAGCAATGTCTAATGGCTGACGACGGTGGAATGGTATTCAAATCAATTGAGACTTACAAAAAGCCTCCTTACATAGACCCTCTAATATATGTATTCGAGTACATCAACAATTCCGAGGGGAATGGAGTTTTCATTCTGGGAGATATTCACCCTTTTGTAGGTAAAAATTACCTACAATTGAGTTGGAAAATTCTCACTAGAGTCAAGAACTTGTATCATCATCTCAAACCAACTGAAAAGCGCATTATACTTCTGGGTCAAAACATTCAACTGCATGAATCTTTACTGAGGCTAATTCGGTGCTGCGAAGTTCCTTTACCCAGCATTGAGCAAATTCAAGACCACTTAGAATCATATCTGCTATATTTGTAAGAATCTGTCAGTGAGCAAGAGGTGAATTTTACAGTTTCTCTGACCACTGAAGATAAAAAAACCTTAGTAAGAGGAGTATTAACCTTGATGCTGGAAGAAGTTAGAAACTTTCTCCGGTTGACTGTGAAAGAACGCCTAACTCCTCAAGGCATTGTGATTAATGCTAAACTTTCCTTTGTATCGAATACAAAACGAGGCTACTGGCTCAAATGGGTATTGTCGTGGGTAAACCCACGACAATACCTTTTCGCCGTTTGGATTTACTGCGGGATTAGCTACAAGGCCATCGTCAGTTATTTTCCCAAGAAGCGCGATCATTAAATCGGCCTCAACCTAAAGGAGTGCTATTAGCGGGAGCAATAGGGACAGGTAAATCAATAGTAGCCAAGAACATTGCAACTATCCTTAATCTTCTATTATTGCAACTAGACATTGGCTCAATGCTTGGTAGTCTAGTGGGAGAATCTGAAAGTAATGTCCACCGCACAATCATTAAAGCTAAAGGGATCGCACCTTGTGTGTTATGGATTAATGAAGTAGAGAAAGCACTTTTCGCTAATGGCGACACTTCTAGAGTTTCACAAAGAATTTTAGGAAATATCCTCACGTTCATGTCTAAGTGTATAGTAGGGGTATTTGTGGTGGCAACTTGTAATAACCTAACTGCTTTACGGACTGAGTTCAAGCGTAAAGGGCGGTTTGATAAGAACTTCTTTGTTAATCTACCCACAGAAATTGAACGCTGTCACATTCTCAGAATTCATCTGGAACGCTACGGTATAAAAGTTGCTGAAGAGTATCTGGAAGTGATCGCTGCTAGTACTAGCAAGTTTAGCAGTGCTGCATGAGACACTCTGGCCTCAGAAGCCGCACTACTGGCTTTTGATGAAGGAAGACCGCAGCAGGTAACAATAGCCGATTTAAAAAATTGCCAGTAAACATTACACGTTTAGCTGTTCAAGATACTGCTACTATTGAGCGGATGTAGTCTTGGCCAAAGGTTACACGACCAGCTTCTAGTCCTGTAGAAATTTCTAAGAGAAGTCTTAGTACTTTTAGGTTTTGTACTAATTAGTACACAGGAAAAAAGCGATCGTGGAGCATCCTGGAGGAAACTAGCACTGCTGCAAGCAGTTCACCTTTAGCAGTAAGTTTCCTCTCGATACTTTTAGTAGAGACTAGACTATGCCAAATACTTGTATATTATTAATGGGCGAGTGAATAGATAACCAAAGACCAATACTTTCGGTTCGGTTTAAAATGGCCAATTTCCAAGTTTAATATAAATTAATAACAAGTTTTACAACATAAAGTTAGGTTAAACAAATCTTTGTCAGTATTATTTGGTAATAGTGATGGTCGAGGTATAGAAAATAAATCTAGTATTTCAATAAATATCAGAACAAAAATGATAAAATGATAATAGGTATCAGGTCAATAGTAATAGATGTTACTGCATATAACCAATTATTAGGTCATATGCAAATACTAGAAATCTAACTGAAGAATTAAAAAAATTGATCGGAAAGAAAGAAGAGAACTGATAAATTATACACTGACGCAGAGACTAAAGGCTACACAACTAATGATCAAAGGGAAAAATTAGCTAAATTAAAACAAGAGGAAAATAATGAGCAATCGCATTATTATTAAATATCATAAACTATGACTTTCTATCAACTTTAACACCTCACAAAAGGACTAGACTATACCAGAATAAGCATTTTGTAAACTAAGAAGTGAGAACAATTACCCAAAGTTTTACCACTAAAAATTGTCAGCATTCAAGATTACTAGAATGGGAAGATTTTTGGGCTCTTGCATTGTTTCTATAGTAGTTAAGGATTATTTACCACGTCATTTTAAATGAAATGCACACAGAATAAGGCCTTAAATAATTTTAAACTAGGGTTTTCATAAAATAACCAAAGAACCATTTTTTTTACTGATCTGTATTAGATCAGTCGTTTAATATATACTTTATAAAGTTATATTGCCCTTTTTACACAGATTTTCTACGTAGATACTCATTGTTATTGGACAAGTATTATGAATCCGCACTAATAGATAATAAAGCAGTAACTCTAATAATATCAATTACTTCATTAAGGGTTTTCATACATTCTCAAAGGATAGACTAACATGAAAATAATAAAATGAAAAATAAGATAAAGAAAAGAAGAGAATAACCCTCTAGATTATACTTAAAGGTATTTGATAAGCTTTTTATGTCAATATTCAGTGATGATAAGAAATCAAATTCCTCTTGGAATATTTCCAGAAATCTTAAACCTAAAGATAATGATATTAATAATTGGGTAGGAATAAAAAAGTATCTTAACATAGAGAGAGTGGATAAACTTTCCGTAATACTTCCCATTTTGAGAAACGCATTAGCGCATGGGAGAATATTTACAGAAGGAGACAAAATGATACTGACAAATATTTCTTATTGCTCAACCCAAAAGGCCAAAGACGGAACTTTATACCGTAATAGTATTACCTAGCAGTTTTTGCATTTTTCTATATAAATGGTTTAATTTTATTTCGGAATTAAATTTTAAATTTGAAGAAATTGGGGTAGATATACCAAGCTTATTATGAGGGGAAAGATAGCCCCAAAGCATTACTAATAAAGAATTATAGTTGCCGCCATGCGAACTTAGGTAAACGATTATAAGAAGTCTATCGGTTTATATAATTATTTATATGCTTTTAAACCATCGCCAAATATTATCAACTACCTAAATACTCACGTAGCTTTGAGATAATTGAAATAGCTTAGATTTATGAGTAAGCTATATTTTTTCTTTTTACTATAGTAACACTTAGATTGTAAAAATTAACTATTTAAATTGTATCTTTACACTATACACCCATTACCAAAAAATAGTTTTAGTAATGGAATATGTTTATAATCAACTCAACAATAGGATCAGAATCAAAAACCACACCCCAGCAAAAATGGGAAAACAATAAACAGGCAATTATTACTCTATAAAATTTAAACAACACTCCCCACTAAGAGGAACTACAAACATTAGACAAATTAACAGATGGGGTTATTTACCAGAAATATTTAGCTTAAATCCACAAAGTAGATAGGTTACTAAAACACAAAAAGAATTGCCAAGTTTAGTGAAATAAGATAAAGTTAATAACACTAGCAGTAGCATATTAAATGCCCATTATACAGAAGCAAAAATTATTCGTAGTATTTAGGAAATGCTATCACGTACAGAATTTACAGGAGACAAAATCTTAGAACCAGCTTGCGGTAATAGCTTATTCTTTAAACTCATGCCAGAAGATCTATGCTGCAAGTCAAAACTGTTTGCATTTAATTAGGTAAAACACCCGCTACTATAGCCAAATATTTGTATGGTAAAGCTAAGTTGTACAATCAAGGATTTGAAAAGGTCATCTTCCCAGAAGAATATTTTGATTTGGTATGTAGGAATTTTCCCTTTGGTGGCTATGGAGTAAATAACTCAAAATATAACTTTCCCAGAGTCAGCATCCATAACTATTGTCCGGCTAAATCTGCTGAATTAGTGAGAGAAAATGGTTAATTACAGTCATTACTTCAACATAAACTTTAGATGCTCCCAGTTCTCAAAAATTCTGAGCTTGATTAGGATAAAAACTAGAACTAGTAACAGCTATAAAACTTCTTAACCGAGTATTTAAAAGCATAGCTACAAATCAAATTACCCCCCTTCTACTAATCTTGTAAAAAGCCAAAATCCTTATCATGCTAATATATAAAAATGGATGAATACTCAAGAAATGCAAATTGTTCCTCAAGATGAAGGTAATAAAGTTAACAAAACTAAAGCTCATCCCAAAGAATATTTCCTAAGTGAATTTACAGGCGGAAGTTTTAATAAAAATTATCAAAACCAACTGCAAGAATTTACCCAATACATACATTTACGAGAAAGAATCTATCCTCATGTAGATCACTTATTAGGTACACTAAGCATTAATGAACTATACGGTGAAGGTTTTACTCTTTTAGATGATGGCAGAGATTTATCTAAAGCCATTTGTAAAATACCTGTAAATCTTAACTACTCTCCTAGAGAAGAAACTGAATAACTTCTCTTAGTTCCACCTGAACTGTAACATATTAAAGAAATAGCTTTTTGTATTCATACAAACCAAATTTATCAAAGAGAGAAAAACCATTTAGTTTTAGTAGAAACAGTAGAGAGAAATCGAATTGAGGATTTCTAGCAGCTACGTAGCTGTTTAATAAAAGTCATAAATACCCAATCAACAGTAAATGATTAGGAATTAATATAACTCCAACAAGAACTAAAAACAGCTATAACTCATTCACTCACAAATGGGGAAGAATCACTAGCAAGTATAATCTAATATATGTTGGTAAAGACCACAACTATTACTTAGTCACAACTCTAGAAAAGAGCAATTACAAATTAGCTGATATTTTCTCTAAATGAGTTTGTCGTTCATATTCTGCTCCCACAAAAGTTAATTCATCCCAAGATGCCTTAATATATTCCGTGAATATAAAAAGTTGCCTAGATTTGGATTATATCTCAGAAATTAGCAACCTGAGTCAAGAAAAAATCAGTCAAGAACTCGATACTGATAATCTCATCTCTTATAATCCAATTAACCAGAAACAGGAACTTGCTACTCAATATTTATCTGGTAACATTTACAGAAAACTGGAAGAAGCGATTGGTGCTAATTTACCAAAAAATATAGAAGCACCCAAGGCAGTTCAAACGTTAACAATGCTTCGCGATGCTACGGAAGATATCAAACTTGCTTATCTAGAAACATCAAATATTGATTGGAATCATCTCACAGATTCCTAAAAAAACAAAATCTTGGCCAGGAAGATTCACATAATATTGGTTACAAACTGGATGAAACTAGAAATTCACCAGTAGTTTGCAAAAGAGATATTACAAATTAAAGTAATGATATCTCATATTACTTCATCCAGCACATCTTTTTAGAAAATAGGAAGGAATTCTGACGACCTTGCTGAATACGGCACGAACTATATAGATAGTACCAAACTTTTGGGAAAAGGATTAAATTGTCAAGACCCCCGAATCATTATTTACGAAAGCAAGGATACCATTAATACTCTAGCATCTAACAAAGCAACAGAAGAAGCACGAGCTAAATTAGAAGTCATCAAATTTGCCTTTAGAAATTGGATTTGGGAGAATAAACAAAATGTGTGGAACTGTATACAATACATATTACAACACACAAATTAATGTTTTCTCTGCCCGAAATATAATGGTAATTACCTCTAGCTTCCAGGTAGTAATTCTGATATGCAATTAAACTATTAGCAATTAGAGAGTATTTCAATAATCCTTAAAAAAAATACCACTTTTCTAGCCCATGATGTAGGATTTGGTAAAATATATACCATGATAGCATCTATGATGAAATGTCGGTGGTTAAGATTAGCTAATAGGCCAATATTAGTTATTCTAAGTGGTACTGAAAAGCAAATTAAACAGAGTTTTAGATATCTCTATCTAATGGGAAACTTATTAGCTCCTGAAAAGTTAGATACAGAAGGGAAAAAATCTTCACTGCTGCCATTCAGACAGGGGATTTTGATTGCACTATCATTACTGATTGCCAATTCGTTAGTTTACTATTATCGGAGGATTATCAATTAGCATTCCACAATCAAGAAAAAAAATTCTCTAAGCTTTTTTGAGAAACGAGTCAAATGATAGAATCACCAGTAAACAATTCAAAAGGTATTAAAAAGCCTAGAAAATAAAATCAACAAGTTAAAACCATTAACAAAAAAAGATAATCACATTGATTTTGATAATTTTACAGATATATTGGTAATAGATAAGGTTCATGAATTTAAGAATCTCTCAATTACTACCAATATATACAACATCAGAGGCATTCCCAAAAGTTGGAGTCAAACTGCTAGTGATACCTAGATAAAGATTCTGTATATTCTGGGAGATATCCTCACAGAAACTTGTTCTCAATTCACAGGAAAAGTAATTGGTATAACGGGTATAATTCCATTCAATACTATGGCAAAATTATTTAATTGGATACGGATATTTCAACTTCCTAAATTACGAGAATTGGCAATAGAAACTTTTGATGAATGAGCCAGTCAATTTATAGAACCCACTTCTTCGGCTGAAGTTACTGTTAGTGGTAAATACAAAGTAGTAAATCGATTTAAGAATTTCTGCAATATTCAGGCTCTGCAATGGCTGATGGATCAGTTTATTAACCTCCGCACAAATGATAACATTGCTGATGTTTTAAAACATCGAAAAGCTAAGTTTATTGATGTCGTTATAGAACTATCTTTAGCACAGTTCCAATTTATTATGGAAGCTCCAGAAAGGTCTGAAAAAATCTACACTCAGTACGTTGCACCCAGCATTGATAATATGCTGGGTGCAACTACGGATCTCATAAAAGCTACTTTAACAATACGCTTATTGGGAGAAACTAAAGAAGTATATATAAGCAAGTTGCATGAATTTATTTAGAATAGTTGGCAAATTTGGAATCTAACAAATACTCTCAAGAGGACTCAATTAATATTCTGTGATACAAGTATTCCTAAAACAGACAAATACAGCACCTATTGGTATTTCAGAATGCTGTTTATAGCATTAGAAATTCCAGAATCACAAATTGCGTTCGTTCATGATTTTAATAAATCTAACCGGACTAAGTTGTCTGAGTTAATTGATTCTGGTGAGGTACATATTCTACTGGGAAGCACGAAGAAATTAAGTACTGGTTGCAATGTCCACCGTCGCGGACTATGGGCTATATACTACCTAGATACCCCTTAGCGACCATCTAACCTTACTCAACGAAAAGGAAGTATTGAGTTTCAACATTCTCATCCTTTAATCAGTCTTGATAGTATGATAGATTTATTACCGAAATATCTACCAAAATTGCAGGAAGAATTGGAAAATACAAAGGTTGAAAAAGCAAGATTGGAATCTCTTGTAGGACAATCTTTTCCACATTCAGAAAAGATTAATGATGTTTCCAGGCGATTGCAGGAAATTGATGCTATCTTACAAGAAGATGAAGCTGCTTTAGATACATCAGAATTATCTTCCAATGATGAAAATAGTGAAGGCAGTGATAATGACTTTCAGCTAAATGATGAAAGGTATATGCAAGAATACCATATTCACCGAGGAATAGTAGATAAATTGTTTAGTCACAGCATGGAAGATATTGAATAGATGAGTAATATTTCTCAAATTATCACGACTATCAAACCTATTAACTCCCAACCACCTGTATCTAGTACAATTAGCAAAATTCATGATTTCCGTAGCAGTATAAAGAAGGTAGCAGTTATTCAACTAAGTCTATTTTAGAGATTACGACTAAGTAGGTAAATAGAAAATTTTAAAGGTATGTAACGGTATCTAAAGTTATCTCAATATAATACTCTAATTGAGTTTCAGGCATTTTACAAAACGCAATACCCCTCATTTTTATTTCGTCCACCTACTTGGAGTTTTTGATTACTTTAAAACTGGGTATTTGGTAAACAGTTCCCCAATACCCAGTTTTTATTTTTTAAGTTAGATAATAAATAGTTCAAAAACAGTACATAGAGCATTTTCAGCTAAATTAGAAGCATCCCAATTTACCTGAAAAATAAATGTAGCCACACCAAAAACTTTGTGAAACTCTCTTCCCTTTATGAACTTTACAGTTCAGTCATATCAAGTATAGGATAATTGTCTATTTTTAAATAAAAATAAATCTAGAGATTTTTCTTTTAGATCTCACCTAATTCCGAAATCCATTAATTTATCTATTTTCATCCGCTATTATCTAGATACATCAGCGTACCCTACGGGAAGTAAGCTATAATTATTCTATGCGGCTTCATATTAATCTAGTCTTATATCAATACTTATTAGGTGATTTCAAAAAATAAAATTCTGTACTGATGGCTTAAAATTTAAGCCGGTTGTCACAAAAATTAACCGGACAGTAGTGAGTCTTACATATACATCAGAAAACTCAAATCAAGACATAGGAATCTTGCTTTAATACAGTGGCGATATTGATATATCGCTACGCAAAACATTTGTAAGAATCATGAAAACCAAAAATCACTGTGTTTAAGGAGATAATTATGCAATATGTACTTACTTTAATGATTGAAGCTATCTGTGTTACTTTCTCTGTAGTAATATTTATAGATTTTATTGCTGGAGTTTCTCAATTAATACAAGCTATAGCATCAGTTACACCAGACAACAGATCAATGTCAATTCCTAGAGTTAATAAACTAATTAATTATCAAACATTATCTACCCCTTAGACAATGGAACTAGAAAATGATATGTCATCTTAAAAAACCATGAAAAGTGAAACTATTCCCTTTCCTCTTCCTACACTAAAACTGTTACTACCTGCAAAAGAAATTAAATCATAACCAAGACACTTAGGAAGACCAGAAAAAATAATACATCCACTAGTCCAAAGATTATTCTACACGCAAACGCAAATCACCTCAGAAAGCTGCTGCGTGAATAAGCAAAGATAATCACTCACTATCTAAAACATCTTTGGAAAATATGTAAAAAATCCAAAAACCCAAAGCATAACATTTTTAAATCTTAACCTATGGTTTAGGTGTCAATCCTTAGCAGACTTTATTATTACAGGGAAAGAAAGGAGGCTAAAAAATTAGGCTTCTTTCTTTCGCTAAATAAATGAGTTACTATAAGCTCATAAAGCCAGGAAAAAGAGTTCTTTTGATTTAAAGTGAAATTTATTATGTCTATAATAGGAACTATTAAATTCGCATATTTAAAAATTAAAGTTACTCCAGAGATGAAATCATACACTTTGAATAAATTTATAGCATTATCAAGTCTAGTTCATACCACTTAATGATTGAAAACCAACCTAGAAATGCAATTCATCAAAATATAAACTGCTGTAAATATCATCTAGATAACTATGCTAATCATTTGCCCTAAATGCCAAACTCATAACTCTCCTAAATTAAGAATAATTTACAAGATTTATCACTCATAGCACTAGCAAAGTCAGAGATTCTATTGGTTCAAAGTCTGCTGCTACTTATAAAAATAAAAGTAATACTACATCACTTGGCAAGATAGGAGCACCACCAGAAAAACCAAAATTAAATATTATACTCATTATTAAAATTATTTTTATTACCTGGATAGGTATTATAGTATTCACAGTTTTTAAAGCCTTAACTCTACTTGAATTATTAATATTTGTAGTTTTTCTAATCTATCTATCCTGGGCAGTAAGAAAAAGTATTCTATACTCCTATACTCATATAGATACCCTAGACTTTATAAAAACTGGGATAATTGTTTTATTTGCTAATGCTGTGAAATTATCTTCAATAATCTTGAAAGTTCAGGCATTTTACAAATCATATCCATTGTAAAAGGAAAATATACTCGTAGCAGAATCTGTATATAATATTTTTTCTAATCATGCTGATCTACTAAAAAAAGACTGAATTAACAGCTAACTATGATGAATCATAGAAAGAAGCATTAAATGAATGTTTTAAACGCTTATTATTCTTTTTCTTTCGTCAAATCTATGAATTAATTGATTGGAAGAAATCCCCTCAACCTCTAGACAAGAACTACAAGAGATTACAGCTTCATCAGAAACAGAAAAACGGATTGCAAATAAACTTTATCAAGTTTGGTTATTAGATAAACAACAGGTATGGATTTTGATTCACCTTGAAGTCCAAAGTCATTATAAGGTTAATTTTACAGAACGAATGTTTATCTACCGCTACCGCGCTTTCGATCTTTACTACAACAAGGTACTTAGTCTAGCAATTTCAGGTGATTATAGACCAAATTGGCGAGCTAATTCTATCATTATTCTATTGGAAATAGTGAAGATCACGTTAGATTTTTACTACTAAACTCCTTGATTACGAATTGTGTTGAAATGAATTAGAATCTAGTAACAATCCCTTTAGTATCACTACGATAGTGCACTTGAAGACTAAAAGTATAACCACTAATCTTACTGAATGGGAGATGTGGAAATGGAAGTTAATTAGAGGACTTTACGAATGAGGATTAACAAAAGAACAAATAGTTAAGCTATTCAAAATCATTGATAAAATGATGAGTTTACCTCAGCTTTTACAAGAAGGATTAATCACTAAAATTAAACGTTTGGAGGAGGAAAGAAAATGCCCCTAGTTGGCCCAACAGAAAAACTGGCCATGGAACATGGTGAACTAATAGGTGAAGAACAGTTAATTATACAACAACTTAATCAGCGATTTGGTGTAATTACATCCACCTTAATTGAGTACATTCATCAACTAACTGTTAAACAGTTAGGACTACTAGGGAAGCACTTTTAGATTTCTCAGGAATAACTGATCTAGAATAATGGTTATAAAATAGACCAAATTCAGTAGAGAAATAACAGAAAAAAAGGAGGAGTTGTCTCAGGCGATTGTACGTAGCACACTGCCAAAGGAAATCGCCTATCCTAATTCTTAAAGGTTTAATCATCACAATAAACTACCAGCTACAGAAATTCGACTTTATTAAAAAATTTAAAGTCTATCTGGCATTTCCAAAAAGCCATTTGGCTTTGGTGAAGGCAGGTTAACAACCTTGTTCTCTGAACCAGTAGAACCAGAATTATTAGTCGTAGTATTACTATTTTTAGTACTTAAATCTGTACTAATAAACAATACGTGATACAAAGTCCATACATCTGCTAATCACATACCGATTCCTACTTTATCAAGTACTGGGGGAATTTCTCCACTACCATTCCAAATCAATTTCACGTTACTGTAATATGCCTCTAATTCTGACCTACGATACTCGACAGTACGACTACATAAAACCAGTTCATTAATATTATAGGGTATTTGTTGTAATAACTAACGTACTAATGCCCAAAAATATTCATCCCGACTAAGTTTGAGGGTAAAAGAGATATCTTGGCCTTGTGCTAAAACCTCAGCTTCACTTTTACGTCATGATAAAGTAGCTAAAACTTCCGACTTACATTCAGATCCTGCTGCTACCATCGCAGCTATCAGATGTGGATCGTCTTTCAATAAACCACTACAACGTCTAACAAAATGATCCAACATCTATGACATCTAAATATTTGTTCCCAAATAGTACGTCTATGGAGATAAATACCAACTCCTTCAGGAACAACATTTAAGTCTATCAATTTGATTCTAATTTCACTAGTAGGTGTATTAAAATATTTTAGTACCTGTTTTAATTTAGATTCAAAATGCTCCTTATCTTGATATTCGGAAGGTGGTAATAAAACAGCCAATAAAACTGTGAATTTATTCATCAGTTTCAATTTTTGACTAACCACCCACAAAACACCACAGATTTTCTGTAATGCATTTTCTTTTTTCAAATGCTTGAGTAAGGAATTACCACTATATTTATTTCTCGCTAGGAGACCAATAGTATAATATTCCTCACTAATACTCACCCAGCAGGTATTATCTGGATCTGTTTCAAGTGATTTAGTTTTTTCCTACTTTTCTAGTGACGCAACTCATACATCTGCTATTTCTGGTTCCATACACGGCAAAGTAGAAAAGTCACTTTTTAAGATACACTTCCAATTGCTTTAGTTTGAGAACCACCTAAATTTATAGCCAGCATTAAATCCGGGGTTACACTGTATGTAATTTTAGTCATTTTATTACTCACTTTTCCACCAATTAAGTAAAATATATTCTTCGTGATTTAATTTTATTAAGTATAAATTCAGGAAGTAACTAAATCATTTAGTTATAGTGTTTGTTTATCCAAATAAAAAACGAATATCCTGTCTAACAGCCTTTTGTTCATTGGTTAATTCCATCTGTACCTCTACATCTTCGTCCCAAAAGTCATCATATTGCGTAGCTTCTGGAGATTGAGTAACTGTGATATTATTAGTAACTAATTATTCCACTCAGTTTTGATAAATATCAAAATTCTATTTTATTACAGAATCGTGTGTAATAAAAATAGTACTAAAACTGTCCATCCCTTAAAAAACTATTTTAGCTAAGGTTAAATTAAAATTTAACTTTATTTGAATATAATCCCAATAATTTAAACAATCCATCAATAATGATAAACTTACTTAACCTAAGAAGTTATTATTAACTCCATCTACATTGATATATGCTAATAGCATAAAATATATTCGTATTGCTTATCATATTAATTCATCAATATTTTCATGAGAATGGTTGACCAAATAATTCAACAACATTCCATCTAGGGTATTTTCTCAAAATTGAAATCTCAGTCTCTTGTCTAAAATTTTCTGGCTTGCCATATATTACTTCTGTTTGTGGATAAAGAATTAATAGCTACATAATCACCAGTACAAGCCACAAAGGGTTTGTTACTGATTAGGACACCAATTTATAGAGGATAATAACTAGATTGCAATAACTAACACTAAATGGAAAAGTAACAGATAATATAAGCGAGATATAATTTTTGATATATTTTTATTTTGGTAAGACCTGATCTAAGCATTATGGTAAAAGTATACTTGAACAGGGTAAAATTAGTAAAAGCAAAATCTTCAGAACTACTTCACCTGGAGTTATCAGAAAAATTAAGCTTTCAGTTCGTTTTGCTACTGATGAATACGAGCAACTTAAACAAAAAGCAAAATAAGGTAGAGTGAGTATCACAAAATTTATTCGACGTGCTAGATTTCGACGGCGTGTTGTAGAATGGCCCCTCTCCCTCAGTTAAATTAGAAGTTGTACACAGAACTAAATACTATTGGGATAAATCTTAACCAAATAGCTACAGCAGCAACTAACACAGCGAAAATAGGACAAGCCGTAAATATTGATCCGGAGCAGCTACAAAACTTAGTAGAATCCCTGCGTACATCCATTAAGGAAATACAAATGCAACTGCTGGAGTGTGGAGTGACAGGTAATGAACTAGAAGAAAATATTTGATGAGCCACGAAGGGAATTGCACGGATCAAAATACAGTAGGCGAACTGCTTGCAGTAGTGCTATTTCCCTCCGGGACACTCCGCGAACGCTATCGCTCTAAAACTTACCACATTTTCTAAAATCTCTAATACAATCAAGTATTCAGTCCCCACCTAGAGAACCTTTAGTAGACATCGCTGAAAGAAGTCCCATTGATTGGCAAGCAGTTAAAAAATCACAGCTTTCGCTCCACCTTAGAATATCTGCTGGGTAAGAAGAAAACAACCATGATCAACAGCAATATGAGTGGAACTACACCCATACAACTAACTAAAGAATTTGGTGCAGCCAGAAGATTTTGACCTAATCTCCAACATGCTGGCGCTCATGCCATTCTTTGTATTCGTCACCATGATGTATGCCATAACAAAGGGGAATATCATGAACATTTAGAGGATGAGCAATACAGAGAAATTGCCCAGCATTAGCTCAAGTCCACGAAATTCTTAGGAGAGGAATTAAATCAAAAACAGTACGTTATTTCCCGTCACCATAACACCAAACACACACATATTCATAATTATTACTTCTCGTATTCGTATAAATAGCTCGGTTGTACCAGATTCCTGGGATTATCGCCGCAGTGAGATAATATTACGACAATTGGAAAAAAAGTACGGCTTGGTAGCTGTATCTTGTAGGAGTGACAGAATAACTCAAACAGTCCAAAAGGAGAATGGGCTTGAAACAACTGTTAGTAACCGTCACGCCCAAACCGAAAAACAGAAAAGTCACTCTTCCAATCAACCACCTATTACCCAACTATTAGCAGACATCATTGATGCAGCTACGAGAGATCAACCAACTGTTACCCAATTGATACAAAGACTTCGGCAAAAATGTGTTGTAGTTTATCCTCAATTTAATACTGTGGGGTTGTTTAAAGAAGCGATCGCTTTCGAGTTAAATGATGTCAAAGTTAGTGGCTATAAATTAGGTTCAACATATAGCTTTCCAGGGACTCAGAGAAAACGAGGTGTATCTTATAAGCCGGAACGAGACTTACCTGTAATACATTCCTATCGGGGTACAAAACAGGTTGAAATGCCAGAAACTACTATCGAAACAATGATAGCAGGATTATCCCCAGAAGACGAAATAACATTAGTTAATACAAATATCAACGACACTAATCAAACCATGGTAAAGCACCCCGCAGGAATTACACGAAGCGCAATCGCTTCAGGAAAGTCTTCAAAAAATGCTCTTGACAGTGAAGCTAGAAGTGCAATTTCTGTAGACGGAGATGGACAAACTTCCAGTTTGGTAAGTGATATAATACCGTCCCTAATCACAAAGTAGCAGGGTACTAAACCAAAAAACTACACTAGCATAACAGCATCAGCCATATTATCCATCTATTCTGGTAACAGGCAGGACAACCTGAAACATATTCAGGAAAATACTACGACCTTGAACTAGAAAGAGACATTCTCAAATTGCGACGCAAAAAAAGTGGAGAAGAAATTGCAGAAATTACCCTCCGTAATAGTCCTGAGAGCAAAGATAAAGATTTGACGCCCCAAGATTTAATAATACTGGAAAGATTCAAAGAGTTACTACTAAATCACAACCAGCATCAAGAACCAGAAAATCAAGGAGAATTGGCGTAAATTTACGTTTCTATCAACAATGCTTCACATTTATATCAAATGATATAAAACACAAAATAAAACCTACCTCCAATTCTACTTCTTTCACTAGCACCATCACTGAAGTAACTTTTAGAATCTAATTTGAGGGAACTATTAGTAGTTATCTATGATATCTAAGTTACTAATTTCGCTTTGTTTCAATATCGTGTGTCTTAATCAAATAGTAAAGTATCAACATCCTCAAAATTACGCAAATCTATTTCCATCTACTCCCTGCATTGTAAATAGGTTCTGTTATCAATAATTCTTGCTTGCATCTGCTATTCACTAAAATTGATACCCTGTCCAGCATATCGAGCAGACAAATTATTTTAATTGTCAACTCCAATTTCTTTACAACGTTCCATTTCTTCCAGTGATTGAATGCTAACATCAATACCATAAGCATATTTCACATACTCCGGTTTCAGTAAAGCATCACTATCAAAATGCTGCTTCTCTTCTTCTGTGAAAAAGTCATAAGCAGTGAAATTTATCCAATGTTCAGGCTTAGTTTAACCAAATTTTTGAACTGATCATAATTTTTCCTCAATGTTATAGCCTGTTGCTGAATAAGATGGGAAACCATACAATTATCAGTTAATTGCTGATAATACTCTTCTTGCAAGAAACTGTCTTCATTGACCTTATTCTTAGTGATATTTAGCTGAGATTTTAATCCTGGATATATTGAAAAATCCTACAAATTAACTATCAATTAAAAATCAATTATAAACTCATAACTCTAGAATTTAAACACTTTCATACTCGACTAAAAAAGTGGATTTACACAGATGGTAATCTCCAGAATAACAATTCACTTTGAACTAAAAAATCAGATAATACACTTTTGGAGTTCTTTTGACCAGAAAGAGATTTTTCCTTCGGTCCAATAGATGAATATACATCAGCAGAAGAATCAAATAACCACCCAAATGGTGAGATATTACTATTGTTATTTAGAACTAAGCTACTATACGTTTCACCAGAATGTCTGGAAGTAATTGAAAACTCTGTCCAGATCGTAAAGATCATAGTGCTTACGTTTCTATTGTTCTAGATTCTTACAAATACTATCCACGGAAAGCTAAACATTTTACTAGTATATTATGCTACTGGAGGAAGTGGAGAATTTCTTAAAAATGAAGATGCCTGGAAGTTACTAGGTGATTGCTACGGAAAGATTTCAACTGAGCTATACGACAAATTAAGTAATACAAAGGAATAAAAAGATAAAAGTTATCATCTAATACAGCACCGCTTTGGTTGAAAAGTAAGTGATAGAGAAGATACCAAAGAGAGATTTGGCAAAAGAACATTGCATCCGCAGAATTTAGAGGAGCCTTCTTGGCAAAAAGATTTACGTAAAATCGACCTCACTACCCCCATATCTAGCTTCAATGGAACGAATAAAAATAACCCATCTACACCAATTAAAACCGAAATCAAACCGGGTTTATATAATCAAAATATTTGGTTAGCTGGAAAATCACAGTCTCAAAAAGGTAAGACTGCCATTTCTCAACTACTGGCTTCTTTCCCACAAGGTATCAAAGACTTTGCCAAAGAATTAGAAAAGTAAGCACAAGAACTCGCAGAAATCTAGAAAGACCCAAGGAAAGTAGCACAGTTATATTGTGAGAAATACGAAGAACGCAAAGCTTTTATTAAACAACAAAAAACTGAATAATTACTAAATGAAGCAGCGGAATTATCTACTGATGACCCTAAAATAGATAGAAATTCATATACAAATAATTTATCGGAGGAAAATAGTAAATCTGAACAAGATGACTTGTTAATGTACAAAATTATCAACGCAGACTTACTTATCCATAACTAACTTCTAGAAACTGAGAAAGTTAAACAAGAACTTAGCTGCTTTGTACAAAATGAATAGCGGGATATTACCCTTGGTCGTTTCCTAACCTTGGACTGGGGAATGATTATTACCTCTAGAGAACTTAAAAATGATGAAATTTCTGTGCCTTGAATAGCTGAGGGCGAAAAAATTCTTAACCTTTGCTCCCACTTCCTCAATACTAATAGTTTATATGTTTCCATCAACAAAGACATTAAAGATTACTTAGGGCCAGATGGTAGCCTCTTAGCTTGAATTCCTAAATTACAAGGTATTAAAACCAAAGAATTAGACTCCATAGAAACCGAAGCAGAACGTCAAGATCGGAATTTTAATGGTAAATATATTGGTATAGAATTAGCCAGTAAGTATCATAATTTTACCGCCGAAGCTGAATACAGAAACCTACCTTAAAATGCTTATGGTCCCACAGTCAAACTGAAATAGCAATCTTTTTACATAGAAGGTTGTGTACCACCTTCTATGTAAAAAGATTGCTATTCATATGAGTGGTGGTATTAGCGTTATTATTATCAGTAATCATGTGACAGGACTAAAGGCTTTAGAGTCAGAAATTAAAACTTTAATAAGTTATAGGATTCTCAACAATAAAAAATTTAGACCAAATTGGTAGTCATTATAAAAATTAGTCAATTTAGAAAATAATCAAAACCATCCTCAAGTCATAAGGAAAGAATACAGAAAAGAAATGCAGGAATTTCTCAAACTTGTATCTGTTCAAAATGTAAATTCTCAAGTGATACTATAAACACTAGTAATTGATCGCAATATGTACCGACAAGTAATTAAAGCAGCTTATTTCCACCATCAAATTGCGGTGGATTTATTCAAAAGTGCCAAAAAACCTGATTGATATGGAGGTAATAGCTGAAAATAAACGTTATCTTTATCGAGATGTTAATCATATAAAAGATAAAAAATCTTCATCTGCCTACGTGAGTGAAAGTATTATAACTACTGGCTATTCACCAGTCAAGTTACTTATTAAGCAAGTTAATAAATATTCCGAAATATCTCATTTAGAATTACATCCTATTATCCAATTTCAAAATTTATTTAAAGGTGTAGAATTTACTCCCCAACAAAACTTTCAAGATATATTAGCCAAACAGGAATTTGATGATAAATTCAATGTACCTACTAGATTAAATAAATGTCTAGGAACTGAACAAGGACCTTATGCTATTGTCAAAACAAACAATGGTACAGAAATTACCATCACTAATCTTACTCGCTAGGAACATCCAGGAATTTAGAAAGGTTCTACACTTAACGTTTATTTAGAAGAAATTCCAGAAAAAATATTAGTCTTTGCAGAATCCCCATACTTTATTAAAAGTATAACAAATTGATAGAGAAACGGAAAATGGAGGACCTAAATATTCAAAACTGGGAATACTTAGTCAACAACGTGTAATTGCCTATATTCCTTAAACCAGGAATAATAACTCAGAGAGCAAGATTAGTTGAACTTAAAAATAAATTGAGAGAAAGTCAAATCAAATTACTATTCCAAGAAGCTTATGCTATTTCTAAAAATTCATATAATTTAATTACTGAAGACCAAAAATTAGAAATTGTAGCCGTAACATGGAGTATATCAATTTCTCAATAAGATGAATTAAAACAAGGAAATAATTGAGGTTTAAGCTCCCGTAAGAAGGAATCTAATTTTGTATTTGCAACCTTTGGC
Source organism: 'Nostoc azollae' 0708 (assembly GCF_000196515.1). Classification (NCBI taxonomy): domain Bacteria; kingdom Bacillati; phylum Cyanobacteriota; class Cyanophyceae; order Nostocales; family Nostocaceae; genus Trichormus; species Trichormus azollae. Next base: position 32,308 of record NC_014249.1, on the reverse strand, counting down.
AAGGGAATAATTAAGCGATTAGAGAAGTTAAAATCTTCACGAATCAAGGCATTAAGAATTGGTAGGAAAGGAGATAATGTTGTTGGTAGGAAATGGAATCCCCAAGATAATTATTCGATAAAAATACAAGTCAGTTGCTATCCTCCAGGACATGAAAGACATAATTCTAGATTGGTATTTATCAAAGACAATAATAAACAATACAAAGAATTTGCTGCTTTGGAACAAAGAACAGGCCAATTACCAATTGATACTCAGGCACAAGCATATATTAAACCAGGTGAATCTTATACAGCTACGGCAACTATTAATTTACCATCGCAACCACTAATCAACATTAATTTTAGAGAAATTAGCAAATTTTCTCATACAGGTAAGACTTTCAATAATGAACAAGTTACAGTCGCTATTGGTAGCATAGCAGTTCCTATTGACACAGCTAAAATTAAATTGGCTGGTCAAACATTAGGAGAATTGGATAATGATTCGATTCAAGAATTAAGAAAAATAAATTATTTAGCTAATGGTAATCTGCTTTAATTTAAATTAAAATGTATTAGTGATAGTCCAAATGAAGGTAGTTCTATTATTGCTGAATCACCTCATAGCAATTTATTAAAAGCTAACACAATTAATGTTTATCAGTTGAAAGATCAAGTTCTTACGGGAGGAGAATATAAAGGTATTAGTTTAGAAGTACCAAGCAGTAAAAATAGGAATGCCATTTTTCTCAATAGAGAATTATTAGAAGTTCTTCACTATAAAAAATATAAGGAAGTACTACAAAATTTAGAAATACTTAAACATGGTCAATAAAGTTCCGTACACTTTACATTAGAAAGTAGTTTTTCTCACAGTTTGCTTAACATTGAACCCAGCACAATAAAACATCCCCAAATTTGGACAAAGGAATCAAGCTTTTAAAGATAATTCCCAACCAACTACGGTAACAAAGCAAGAGGTGATAGTTGAAAAAAGTGGACTATTACTAGAGAAAATCCAAGAACTTCCAACAAGATTGTTTACTAGTCAAGAAGATAAGGTACTGGGATTAATAGGAATAGTACTAGACAACCACAAAATAGAATTAGTTCAGAATTGCTTTAAATCTAAAAGTATTCAATTTAATGTTTTATCTCCACAAGATGTATCACTAAGAACGAAAAGGTATTTATATAATTTACTTGGTTAGTAGTACAATTTCATCTAATGACTTTGATGCTTTCAAGGCAAAGCTCGAAGAAGCATTAAGTGCTGACAGAAAAAATAGTGCTTACAATCAATATCTTAATGCCCTTCCCAATAGACCACATATAATAGAGGAAAGACTCGATGAAGTTCAGGAATTAGCTACACCTACAATACCTGTTATAGTTACACCCAATTTATCAAATGACAATCCACTACAGCGAACAATTGTAGTTCCTAAAAATCTGCAAACTATATCCGCAGTATATCAAGTATTACCTGCTAATAGCACCATTGTCTTAAAACCTGAACAAAAGGATGTTGTAATTTCGGGTAAACGTGTGCAAATGATGTTTCCTCTGGAAATACACAATGAACCCAACCCTTTACCCATCAGCACTACTATTGGTGCTATGCAGGGATATGGTAGATATCATACAACTAGAACTTATGAACCGTACAAAGCTTATGGATTTAAAGAGGGGGATATTGCGATTACCTCCAGCACGTCTTTGACAAACGCTATAGGTGGCCGGCCATTCTGGGATTCCTACGGAGCGCTTCACTATCGCTTCCAGTACGTCTAATAGTGTGATTACCTCCGGCAGTGCACTCCGCGCAATCGCCTAAAGTAGAATTTATACCATCGCCTCCAGTAGGGATTCCAATATTCCTACTGGAGGTTCTCAACAAGTTGCCTTTCGAGTAGGCAAACAATACCGCATCAGCCCAGAAATGATTGCAGATCAAGCATATCAGTAACAGTGGGCAGTAATGGAAAAACATAGTAGTCGAGAACTTACTACCTTTAGGGATAAACCGGAAGTGTGGGGACTGAATATAGAAGCACTGGGAGATTATATGAACAGAAAAATAATACCTTTCGCCAGCGCAAAACTTGAACAGTCATCGGTTACACCTGCTATACCACCACCTTTATCTACAGCCATACGGCTGACATCTGTTATTACTTCTCCGGTGAATATCGGTTCGAGAAGTTCTCAGCCTCTAGATGTAGCTATAACTAATCCTACTATTAAAGCCAAGGAATTAGGCACAATTCAAGGGGAGTATCCTGTATCTTTCCATGATAACATCGCAGTACCCGCCGATAAATATGGACCAGAAACTTATGCCCAAGATAAACCTGCTGGAGTGCCTTTTGTCTCTGCTGAACAAGCTTACCAACACTACAAAACTACAGTACCTTTGGGAGAACCACGAATACAGTTAATGGCAGAAATCATTCAAGCCAAGTTAGAACAGCACTCCAAGTTGTTTACAGCTATCACCCAAAGGGGAGGAGTGAAATAGTTGGAAAACTGTACTCACTATGTCACTTCTACCAAAGATAACTACTGAGAAGGCAAGGGTAAAGAATCTCCGTTTATTCCCGCTTTGATTAAAGGATATTCTAAAGTATTAGAAAATTCGCAGACTATTACCCAAGTATCCTCAAAGTTACCAACAAAGTAATCTGTAGCAAGAACTACTACTTTATCCACACCTCAAGCCAAAAATCCTGGACAGGTACTTATTAATTCTCCTAAAACTTCTAACCCACTTACTAATCTGCAACCCCTGAACGATACTGTAGCAACACATATGCAAAAAGATATAGCAATGGCTAAAGTAGCTACTGAATTCATTGGTATGTGATCTGCACCACCTAAAACACCCTCTAGCACCCGTAACTATCAGGAAGTTTAGAGGGGGGAAATACAGGGGTGTACTCAGCTAATGACACAATTAATTATGGTTTCAGGTTCTGGTCCTTGGAGGGGTGTTACTCAAGAAGAAATTTTGGAAACTTTTGATAAACATTATGTACTACTAATTGATAGAGTGATCGCTTCCAAAAGTTCTTTTATAGTAGGTAATACTGCTGGTATTGACCAACTGGTAAAACAATATTTAGAGACACAGGGATATAAGTTAGAATTTGTGAGTAATGGATATACACACACAGCCAAGCTAGAACAAAATACTACGCTTAGTAACCAAGAACCACAACCTATTACACCAACAGCTCCAGAAGTATCTTTCTAAGTACCTAGATAGCAATCATCTGTGTGTCATCTCATGAGATAAAGTTGCCTAACTCTACAGGCATTTCCTCATCTAAAAATATTCAAAAGGAAGTAGTTGCTGATAAAACTATTAAGAATAAAGAAACACCATTGAAAAAATTAAGAACATGGTATTTGACTGCACAAAAGTTAGATAAGTCAGCAGAATATATTCAGCGAATTGCAAAGATTGGTAGTGAATTTAAATCAGGCACAGAATTAACAGAAAAAGTAGTCTTAGCAATAAATAATAATTTTAAAGGATTACATTCTATCAATCAAATCACAGAAATTACTCAAAAAATGGGGATGTATTCGGTATTTCTGAAGATAATGGAGAAGTTATAGTACAAGGTAAAGAATACTTAATCTTAATCACGAACTCCGATAAAGATTTAATAAATATAGAAAAACATAGAACTGTGTGACTGGATATTAAATTAGGACAAATTAAGCAGAGTCAAATATCGGGTGAACTTATTGATATATCTGAAGAAATCAACAATGATATTAATCAATCCTTAAGATCAGTCAAAAATCAGTATCTTCAAGTTTAATATTTAATCAATTTAGTTTTTGTTCAATTGGTTGGCATAAATTCATGATAAGTAGTCCTTTAACTATACTCACTGAAGAATTAAGTAGAATATCCCCTAATATTTCCCCTGCTAAAACTGCTTATTTATATATAGAATATTAAGCAAACTTCTCAAATATGTTGATTTTAATGAATTAGAATCAATTCAATTCATAGAAACTGTAAGCATTGAACAACAAATAATGCTATTAAAACACTGGCATCTATTATTGCTAATCTCGACTCTGGAAGGACTGTGTAAGAACCTGTTGTAATAACATTTGAGCCAAGTAAAGTCCAGGTAGAAAATCCAGAGTTTATTCGTAAATTACCAGTTATATTATCAGATGAGTTAAAGGTGAGTACAATAAAAAATCAGCAAGATAATTTCAACCAAATTAATAATAATTCAATTATAGCTGCGGTGAATAAATAGGAAGAAAACTAAACAGAAATATATGAGGAAGACATTATATTGTACACTATTCCTTTGATGATAGCAAGGTTAATAAGCGAAGAAAGTTTAATAGAAAATAGTGAAGATGGAGAGATTATAGTCTATCAATCAGATGAACTTACCACTTCACTACAAATTACAGTGGAAGACGAGCAAATTTTAATTCTGAAAATAAAATAATACTTATATACTTTAAACTGATAGCGTTAATGGAGTATAATCAAATTAATGAATTGGTTAAGGAGGACAAAGAGTTAGCAGAGTAATAGACTTTTTTATAAAAATATGGTTGATTCCTGGATAGAGAGACGTTACATAGAACTCCTATTTAATTGTTAAACATCTTTTTTTATGGCAGGAACTTTTAAAGTCTTTTAAGAAGTAAAATAAAAATGTAGAGTTGGGAGATTCTCAATTTATACAAATCATAATTAACTTAGCAGATAATTTAACACATAAAATCCAGGATAAATTAGGGGATATATGTCAAGGAGTTCTCAATACATTAGCTAGAGAAGCTTTTTTAGAAGGATATGTTAATGTTAATGAATTGAGACAGATGGTAGGTTCTCAGGATGATACAGCTTTTAAGACTTCCTTATATGCAAATCTTCCAGTTCATTCTTTAAGATTATTGACCTTGACGGAAAGTTATGCAGATATAGATTTTTAAATTAATGAACAAAGGTTTTTAGAAGAAATTAATAATAATGACTCTACCTTTGCCTTTATGTAAAACAGAATTTATTGCAGCGACTGCCTAAATTATCACTTGACAATCAAGATAGTCGCTAGAAAAACTAAATTAATATTCTTTTCTATAAGAAGAGCGGTAGAACCAATAATTTTACAAAAATGAGTTTTGATATTTTTACCATCAGAAATGATATTGTTATTGAAAGTAAAAATATCATATTGAATATATTGAAATAATTTTCACCATTGAACTCCTTGACACAAAATGCCCAAAATCTTGTTTAACTCCTTAATATAATAATTATTTAAGTCAATAAATACACCAGTTCCTTCCAACTTCAAAAACTTCCAAATATCTCCGATAATAACAGCCCCATAAATAGTTTTAGTTTTATTATCTTCCTGATCATTAAACAACTGTACTGCTAACATTGCTGCCCTACATTATCCTAAGCTACCTTTAATTTTTTCATTTTTTACTTCTACAATAATCATCACAGGTGCGTTAATTGTTAACTGTTCCTTAGAACGACTGATTACAAAATCACAATAACTATTTAAACCTTTTTCAACATCAACATTAAAATCAGTTCCTGACAATAAACTAATCTGAGAATTAGCCCTTCGTCTTACCTCTAATAAAATAGGTGTAATAATCATTTCAGAGCGGCTTTTCCAGTATTGATTGCTAATACAAATTCAGTAGTTTCTTCTAAAGTATTTTGAAGTTGTTCACTTATTTGGGTAGATCTAATGTTAGCAAATAAATCCATTTCTTCATCAATGTGAATCTGGAAATTCTTTTTAAATTTACTTAATTTAAAATCAATATAAGCCATTTGTACTACCTTATCATTTTCAATTCTACCGCATTTAGTTGCTATTCCAATAAATCAAAATAGTATATTATGCGGCAATGTAGTTTTTCTTGACAAGAGGAAATTACTCCTACTCATGAAAAAAGTAGCAAGCTACACCGCAATATTGTATTGGTTTAATCCAACTATAAAAAATCAGCAAGTCTAAGTATAAACTCAGTATTCAGGTTCTAGTTTAGCTAAATAGAAAGCCCAGTTGTGTTTAACATGATCATGAACCTCCTTCGGCAACACAGCTATCAAACAATCTATTAAAAAAGCTTTAATTCCCATCGTAGCGGCATTTACAGCCCTAGAAAACCCTTGCCAGCCAAGATGTTCACTAAAGATAATCAAATGTTCAATCACCAAATCCACAGATTCATAACCAGCTTCTCGATCCTGCTGCAACAAAGGTAAATACTCATCAATAAACCACTTCTGTTCTTTAGTCAAAACTTCTAGAGAATTATTACTAACCCTATATAGAGAATTATATAGGAGTAGTAATAATTTTCTAAAGCTATTCCACCCCCCCAAATACCTCTTAGCAACCTGACTTAACCATGATTGAGAAATACCAGCAGCTTTAGCTAAAGCCCCCTGACTAACTTTCTGCCAATCCGTCACCCCTTCTGCTACCAGCAACTTAAAACCTGTTAATATACCCTTATGTGTCTGTTGTATCTCATTACCTGCTCTTGGACAAATATTAAAAGCATCAGATTTAATAAACCTAGCATTAGGGTAGTAATCTGCTAAATAGGATAAATTCTTGTCACTAACTACATAAAAAGTAACCTCCTCCGTCCTACGACTCGCTCTAGTTCTACCTGCACACTGAACAACTTCAGTGTGAACCAAATGGTTAATTACATCTTGAAAAGCCTTATTTTTTTTACTCACATTTTTGTCTCCTGTTAAAGTTATATAAACTTGCCCTGATGCGCCAATATCCTGATATGGAGTGCCAAAACTGCAAATGGCTTGCCTATCTTGATAGGCATTACTGCCACGATTATCAGCAAACCAATGTCCATCACCCTTATTTTTATGTACTAAGTGGTCTATGTAAGCAATATTACCATCATGACGTTGATTTAATTCTTCGCGCAATGCCGCAATTCGTTCTTTTAATTTATTACCTCGGTCTTTATTCAGTAATCCAAAGCCTGTGATTTGGTGAATAATCAGGTTACTGTAATCTGGTGGGATTTCCGAAATCACCAGTATTTCCTCTGGATTAATGCCTAACTGCATAGCGACATTTTCACGGTTAGCAGTAGCGTCCATCAAGAAAACAAAGTCAAAAGCTTTGAGAATATCAACTTGACGGCTATTTTTAGTAGCAATAATTAGATGTTTGTTCTTAACTCGTAAAGCCCCTGGTTGAATGTCTCCAATCACTTCTAGAAGGGGAATCAACCATCTAACGGGTAAACTGTCAATATTCCTGTAAGTCTCTTGAGCAGCTTGTTTACTGAGGTGGCTACGGATAAACTTCAATGTTTTTCTGCTGAAAGAATTGCGATCGCATTTATCAACCCCATCCAATGTAATACTATCAGCCTCTTGTACCAATTTTTCAATATTTGGAGCAATAGTTTCCAGTTCAGCGATAATTTCTGGTAAATCTGTAGGGATTTTCCCTAATAAGGCTCTGATTAACTCATCGTTATACCCATGATATGTTTCCTCAACAGGGGGAATTTCACCAGTTAGTAGTACCCGTAGAGGTAGAACTAAACCTCTGATTTTGTCATATACTGTCGGTAATTTACTTTGCACCTCCATCATCGAGGAGTTAAAATCTCGTAAACTAACTTTAATAAAATCAACTGGTTGTAGTTGTCTAGAAGCTTCGTCAATAAAAGCACCTCCCTTCATGCCAGTGATATCTGTAGCTTGGGGTAAAGAGTTGATATTAGCACGAATTCGCTTAGATGCTAGAGCATCCCTTCTATCACGTCGGAAGGTAGCACCATTGACTTTCGGGAGGACATTACCAGCAGCATCTCTACCCGCACAATTAGCTCTGTGTTTACAGCCATTGCAGATGGGGTTAAGGCTGGCTTCTACGGATGTTTCTTTTTTGTATCCTTTGGTTGCAAGGGCATTAAAAAAATCTGTAAGAGGACAAGTTCCCTCAACGTTTGGTTCTTCCCCCCGTTGCGGCCAGTGTATTTGTGGGTTTCCCAATGGTGTGAGTCTCTTATTATCTGCTACTAATCCGTTGTGGCGTACTGGTAAGTCTGTCCACTGTTCAATAGTTGCTACACTGGGATTACGGTGTTCATTGCTGACGTAGAAAAGTGTATTGACTCCAAATTGTTCTGGCATAAATTCCCCCACGGTGTGAGATTTTCCAGCACCAGTGTGTGATAAATCTAAGATAAATTTCTTACCTGATTGAGTCGCATCTAGGTAAGTCTGGGTGCGGGTTTTCGGTTCAAACCAGATATCAACATCTAGGTTATTAGTTGGTAAAAGTATGGTTGGTTGTGGTTGGTAAACAATATTACCTATCAATTGTTGGGCTTTATGAGTAACAGTGACTAAAGTTTGCAGTAACTCTTGAAAGTCTCTCTTTATACCATATTTAGCAAGCCATTCTTGTTTGCTGATTTTGGCATTTGTTAAGGTAATGTGTAAATTATTACCAAAGTTTCTTCTGCGGTAATCTTTAAATATCTCCTTTTGATAATTGTTTAATTCTTCTTGTCGGTAATCCCTGAATGTCTTTATTTGGTAGTGGTTATACTTGTTATTTTGGTGATTACTATTAAAAGTTGTATTTTCAACTTTTGGAAACCTGAATCCATACTGTTTAGCAATATGAAATAGCGTACCAATTGATATACCAGAACGACCGCGAAAACTCCTAATTTTGTCTCGAATATTCCAAGTTGTTCCCTTAATTGATGGACTCCACTGTTCACCAATAATTTCTGCATCTACAGCATCATAATGAGAATTTAGCGCTATTAATACATCTATACACTCTTTATAGTTGTTACTACCAGGACTACGTGAGGGAATATAAGTTAATGCTTGTTGAATTAGCTGATCAATATCCCAGTTGTTAGCTTTTGCCCGTTCTTTGAATTGTAGACGACGTGTTGTAATTTCTGCTATCCGTTTCTCGTACTCAATTTTTTCTTGATAAGCAGTGTTTACAGCTTTATCTATCCAAGATTGGGGTAGTCTGACATGAGGTTGAATTAAGGGGAATGTGGCTTTAGTATTGCCATAAAATACCCGTGAAGCATCTTTACAGGCTGGGTCATGTGGTAGATGCTTCATTAAGTAGCGTGTTAATACTTCTACTGTATCTGCACCCTGAACGTATTCAGGTAGTACGAATACTAACCGGAATTTGTCCCAGTTTGGTTGATGGCTGGCTGTGGTGTAGATTAAAGCGCAATGTTGTTTGATGAATGGGTGTTTTATCGCTTCGTCTAATTTTAGCTGATGTTGGTAGATTTTCTTGGCTTGTCTACCATCTGATTTTTCAATGACATTACCGTCAATATCTACCCAGGCTCTATTAATTTTGATTGGTCTACCATTTTTATCTAATGGATTACCATTTTTATCTAACCAAGTTTGTGAGTTGTCAATATCTAGTAACAACCACTGAGAACCAATAATATGAGATTTACTTCGCCATTGCCCATCAAGTAACCCAGCACATAAGGCGTGTCCTGCTTCTACATGTCTAGCTACATCCCAAATAGTTCCTTTTTTGTCTTGGAAGTTGGCTGCTAGTTTCCGAAAATCCCAGTTTTTATCTTTACCCGTGGCGTTAAATGCGAATTTAATTTTGTCGTTCTGAATAGGCTCTAGTTCTAACTGTGGTGTAAATTGATCTTGTTTAATGAAGAGGTAGGGGGAAGTGGGCAGGCTTTTGCCGTGAGCGTAAGCCGAACTAGGGCAGGGAGAAATGACTCCTTCCTCCTGCGGTAAAGCGGAGCAGAACTCATGTTTGAGTCTCCCATTTCTACAAAGTTCTTGTCCAGGTAGGGTGGTCACTGAGCTTGGTCGAAGTGTCGAATCTCCACCTGTTGCGCCAGCTTCCCGCAGGATAGTGTCCTCCCTGCTCCCTGCTCCTTGCTCCCTTGCCCCCTGTTTCTTTTCTTCAGGCTGCTGTGGTTCTAATTCGTTATGAAATTGTTGTTGTGAGATCATAGCCAATCCTCCAGTAAGTGTTTTGGAGGAATTGGAGCTATCCCATATTAGTAATCTTTGAGACACACACTCAGGAAGATAAGAAGATATAATTCCTGAATTGCTTTTTTACTAGGACTTACGCAAGGGGTACAAACAATATGGGTTTCAAATTGTTTTCCCGTGATATCTACGTTTTCTTTGCTTCTCCTGCTGGAGACGGTGCGCTTTAGCAGAGCTAATATTTGCATCATACCATGCTAACGATTTAGCGTTAAGAGACGCTGCTCGTAGCTTGACCTTGTTTCCCCAAAGGGTTACACCGAAGGCATCGTAATTGCGTAAATCCTAATTTTCTTGTAAAATCAGTGTTCTTCTGGTTTTACATCTCAACTTTTTGAGATAAGATCACTAACAGGGATATAAATATTAGGCTGCAAACCCAATACCCCGCTCCAATTCCGATGATGGAATGTATGTGGAAAACCTCGCTGTCCTAACTGGACGTGGGGTTTTCGCCTTTTCAATCTATTTAATTTATTCGCACGTAGCTAACCAAGATTTGACGAACTCAGTTACTTCCTCCTCTTGAATAACAAACATAGTACCTTTTCTCCTGAGAGCTAGAGTTTTCATACTTCCCACTTCAGTATAAAGATGTTCTTTGAGATTTGAAGCTTTCTTAGTAGGATGCCATAAGACTAGAACTTTTGCAGTACGTATTTTTGTGGCCTCCCTTGAAGACATTCCAAATAAGTCTCTCTTCTTGTTGAGCCACTTTTCGTAATCTGCTAGCTCAAGCAATGGACAAGGTTTCCAGCTTGTTAAACCACCCTTATTTTTCTTGCGAACTTGGATAATTTCCCTAGTTTCGTTGTAGACTACTTCCCTGTCTCCTAATGATCTGATGGAGATAAACAGGTGAGTTTTGCGTGGAAACCTGATAAAAAAGTCAATAGGGTTCTTATCTTCAATTTGAAGGACTGGAAAGACTTGTATTCCTTGGTCTTTAAATTCATCTAACAATACAGTTGTTAGCTTTTCCAGTCGCGTAATCTTCTCCACCCTCACCAATGGTTTGTAAGCTAAGCCAAAAAGCAACCAGCCAGCGGGGGCAATTGTACTTGTAGCAATTGCTGAACGACTAGTTGCTAGAGCCACAGTGGAGTCGACGTTTTTTGCTTCCCTAAGTCCTTCTAAAGCCGCTTCGTTGTGCGGCGGAAGTTGAAAATTGGTTGGTCGGTCTTTCACAGTCAACATTACAACTTTAAAAATTAGTGGTGTGGAAACAGCACTTCCTTTATAAATCCTAATGCCTGAGACGGCATTTTAAACAGAAGAATTAGAGGCGCGGGGTATAACGAAGACTTCCACCGTGCGTTCTTTTTTCATGTCCCCCTGTTCTCCCTCTCCCTGCATAAGGGTATTTTTTTTGAATGTCAGGTAACTTCTCAAACTATAATATCTATAAAATTTTGGTGAATATCTCTATTTGGAGGAGTTTTCTTTTTGAAAATTGCCTCTTCCACAAGTTTTGCTACTTATTCCATCAATGCTAAGTCTGATTTTTTAGCAGCATCTTGTATTAATGCTTGCAAGTATGTTGCTAGTTATGAAGTGAGGTTAAAAGTTTCTCGTAAGGAGACTAAATTATTTCTGACTTGAGATGATTCTCCAAAGGGATAAGTCCAGTGTTCACATTCTGCACCCCGTTGGTTGCTGTTTTTTTCCACAGAATTTAACTTATCCAAGCGATCGCAATAAAAACTTTGGTGATCATCTTTTACCAACTCTTAACTAGAATAACGGCAATTCCAGTAACTATGGTTTAATGATTGCTCAGAATTATCAGTTGATTGGTGTTGTTGTTTAAAAGAATGCTTTTGCCTAGATTTATCTGCTGAGTTCTCTCGGTGATACTCTCTTGCTACTTCGGTAATATGAGCACCTGTGACTTTACTATTGGGGGCTGTAGAAACTGCTGTAGCCCAGGCTTCGCGTTGTTTTTCTGGGGGTAGTGTTGCTAAGGGTCTGATTTGGCATTCATTGGTATGCAGAATTTGATTTTGTGATCCATGGATCACATTTACAAAACTTTGTGTCTACGGGTCACATTTTTATAAACCACTGCAGCTTGTATCAAGTGATAAGCAGACCGTTGCGACATTTCCCAATGGTTAAGGCAATATTCATCAAAGGTTGTTTAACTTTGCTGATAAAGCTGTTTATCTCGAATTTGATCCAAGGAGTTTCCAATTTCCCAAAAAGCTCTTAAACCCTTTTCAATTCTGTCCTCTAATCTACCTAGTTCCACATTTATGGCTTTGCCATGCAGGCTATCAACTTCATTTAGATGATCCGCTCTGTTTGATAGGTATTGATTAGCTGCCTGATTTTGTTCAGAGTTTGTCTCCAACTCTATTGGATCAATATCTTCGGCAACAGTAAGATTTTGTGTATCCAAAAAGATAGTAGAATTTAGAGGATGAGTTAGTTTGCTTCTCTCCTCTATTAGTAGAAGTTTGAGTCAATTCCCTCATATACGTATAACTTTGCTTTGGGAGTGATGACACCTTTTTTGTTGACGGATGCTTTTTAAAGTCCATTCTGTAACTTTTTCGCCCTGCACTAATTATGGTTGTACAATGCAGGGTAGGTTCTATTTTTACTTATAATTTCTTAAAAATTTCATTAGGAGCCGTGATTTCTAAGAGAATTCTGGAAAGTATGTCAAGATGTGATCTAAAATGCTTGATTGGCTTGTCAGAAATTTCGGCTTTATTATTTTGCTGAACCTCTTGTAAAGAAAAGATGTTTAGTCTTACAATTAGAGAATAAAATAAGTACGCAGGTTTTATCCAATTTAGCTTTGCTAAACTCTTATATTAAAACAAGCATATTATTGGCGAATAAAATACAAAATTCTAAAAGCCTGATGTAGCCGTTATTCTCAACCAAATTCAATAATTTAGATATTATTTGAATTCGCTAACATAATCCGATAAGTATAAAGTGGAATAAAAACTAAATCTTATAAATAGTAGAACTAGTTTTTCTGCTATGCAAGAATACCAAAAACAATTAGTTCAGTTAATTGAACAGTTATTACAAGAAGTCTGGACTCAAAAAAAAGTTAGCTGAGAAAATTGGTGTTGATTCTACAACTGTATACACATGCTTAAAAGTGAAATTTGTTCGTGAGAATGACTCTAAAAATTTCTTGCGTTTATCAAAACTGAGTGGAGGTGATAGTGAACTTCTACAATAGTACTAGGATAGTTATATATCTTTATCTGGCTACTGTCACATTTTGAATGATAGTTCATTCAATCATACTAGAAACTTTAAAAATCGTCCTGTTGAGGAGATTAAACAAGATGATTTAGTATAAATCACTTTAGTCAAACCAGCAGTTTTAGATATTAGATCTAAAACTGCTGACTTTTTAGCAGAAAAAAGTGACTTCTTAACAGCAAACAGAGCATAAATTATTTGCCTACTATACATAGCTCTCTTAATTGCACTCCTATCTAAAGGTATAAAAAAATGATTTTTTATTTTCCTCATAAAAATCTATCTTTATATTTAGCAGTAAGCAACACAAGAAAAAATTCTTATATCTCCTAGTTTACGCACTGAAAATCTTGTAAAAATCTGTCTTTAGACTATCATGTGACAATTTTTAGCTCAAGAGAAGTAATTTGCATATTATCGGTTGAAGTTTTTCCGTATCACAACACAGTATAAATAAACTAACGACTCCCTTGATCGTCTCTGTGACACACTACGTTTTCTTTCCTATGCAGCGATACAGCGAACAGAACTCATTATTTTATAATGCAGACATTAAATTTAATAGACAAATTCTAAGAAAATATTAAATTAAGATATTTGTCATCTATCTATCTAAGTTAAGAGATACTTAACCATTTCTAAATATCATCATTAATACGAGTAAATCAGAATAAACTGCACATTATATGTAAATCAGATGATCAAAATAGTAATTATTGATGACTATGATTTCACTCGATATAGTATCAAAATGCTACTATCTGCTGACAAAAATATCGAGATTTTTGCAGAGGCTCAAACAGTAGTAGAAGAACTAGAAACCATTAATATTCATACTCCACACATAGCTTTTGTTAATCTGCATTTTGCAGATGACAGTTCATTGCTATTCGTGATAGAAACAATGAAATTGCCGACAAACTTTTTTTGAATGTAGGTACTGTGAGGTCTCATGTCCATCGTGTCCTAACTAAACTCGATTGTCAAAATCGTGCTCAAGCTGCTACAGAAGTAATTGTAGAGGAACTGATAGATAGTTCAGAAACAAATCAAATCAGTTTAATGGCTTGATCTTGATTTTTGATCTAATTGGTCTAGATAATGTTGTCGTTCGTCATTATTTACAACCCAAATCATACATCTGCCTTTCAGTTGAGCTTTTTTTGCTCGACAAATACTCAGGTCAAAATCGTTCCACCTTATAATCTGATGGGCAAATTCTCCGTCTTTTGACCTAGTCCAATTCAAAGTTTCTTGTTCTTCTCAAGTTAAGCGAATTGCTTCTGTTGATCCTCTAGCTCTTCAAATAAAAAATATATTACCAGCCGGCATAACAACACCAACTACACCAGATAATACTAGGGCAGTGGCTATTAAGGGACTAAAGACGGATTTAGATTTTTTTGTTCTGCTTTGCTTAACAAGGTTGATGCTACTTTAGCAATAGCACTTTTTTTTTGAACAATAGCTATGCTTGATACTTGATTAAGTTTGTCATCTATTTTTGTTGTCCAACCCTCGACTACAGTATTGGTTTTACCGACAATGTCTTCTATTAATACTTCAAATTTACTGAAGGAACTCAATATCAAGAAAAATGGGTCTTTAGGATTGATACCAGAACGTCTCACCACATCGAGAGGTTTCTGCTTAAAATGATCTGATTATCCTGCTAATGTTGTATCTAAAGAAGCTTTTACAGAGGTGTTTATAAGTTTGTGTGCCTTTTTTAAGTTTCTTGATAGAGATGATATAGGAGTCCTATATGTCAGTTTTTGATTGTGCTGAAATTTTCTAACATAATTCTATTTTAGGTAGTAGCTAAAAAGTAACAATTCAGGAGTTAGAAACTAGAATTTTAAAAAGTAAAGGTTCAGTAATATAGAGGAATTGGTCTTTTCAAGACAAATAAAAGATAACTCTAAGACCAATTTTATATGAGGTTGCACGGACTGGAAAATCTATTATTTTATCCATCTTTATCTGTGTTTATGGGTGGTCAATTATTCTTGAAATTTTATTCTATTCAGCTTTATATTAATTTACTGCAAATCTTAGAAGTGTTCTGAATTATGGCTTTTCTCTGCATAATTCTATTCCTAGTTATTCCTGATTCTGCATATTTAGAACAAAGCTTAAAAACCGCTATTTAATTGATTGTGGAAGTTCAGTACTGATGTAATGTTTAATAAAGCTAATAGTTTCCCAGTATGTTGATTATTCTGGATTTACTAACTAAATTATTCTATCTAGTTAAAGACATAAGAACGGTTCATAAAATCTATTTCAGAATTTTGGATGGCATAGTTATAAGGTGAATCCAGAGATTCTACTAATTCATAAGTATCTCTCCATACTTTTCCTAAATATAATTTATCTCTTCCACTTGCTTGAATACGCTGTTGAATATTAGAACCATTATACTAGGGAAAATCATCACTAAAATGCACATTCTTAGTAATGATCTGGTCTGCTTTATTGTGATAACAATTAAAAAGCTTTTGTAGATAATCTATATAATCTCTCCGATAAGAAATTGGATGTATAAAGGTGATACGATAACCTAATTGTGCAATTGCATCCCACAGCATAACTTCTTCTGCAAATTGTCTGGATCCTTCAAAACTTGGTCTGGGTAAATCACTCAAAGCTAATTGTACATCATAAAAACTTTCTAAATCAATTAATAATTGGTCTGCACCACCTTGGGTTAATGGTAATTGAGCAATAGCTAATAATAGCTGATAAGCATATAACTTATTGCGATTACCACTGTAATAAACTCTGAGTCCAGTTTTGATTCTAGATAAAACTCTAGTAATAACCTTGCTGTTTTTGACTTACCTACGCTAGGATTGCCAACTGTCATTACTAGTTGTTTAGTAGTGGGGATAATTCCTGGATTATTTTGGCTATGCGGCTTGATCTGTGATGACTATATTTTCTTTTATCCCTAATAGTTCATTAGCATTCAATACGCTTTCCTCTGATTTTTCCAACCAAAATTAAACACAAGATTTAATGACAATATTGGCTTGTTTATCTTGTAAAACTTCACTAAAAGTCAAGTTTTTTATCAATATATTTATAGGGCTTGAAATACAAATTGGGTATTTTAATTTTTACCGTGCTAGCATCTAAAAGTGTAGTGCGAGTATCAGAACTGTCATAGCGTTTAAACTTATCAGCTTCACTATGGAATATATTTTTATAACTACATAATTAACGTGATCTTCACAGTATTTCTGAGGGATTTGTAATAGACTCACTGAGTCTTTTGCCCTAGATGGTACACTCACCCTTATGACTCTGTATCCTAAGCCTTTGATAGCATCAAATACACCCAAATTTTTCTCAGAATTCTTAAAAAGCAGACCTGATTGAGTGGGTAAATCTACTAATACCAATGGGGGAAGTTCTTTTTCTAAGTCCATTGGTAAGTCATCTGTACCTCCTCTTGTAAAAATATCAAGTAGCTTGACTCTAGGTTATGCTGAGTTGTAATGTCTATACAATCTGGCATTGCGATGATGTGAGTTATACGCTCAATACTTTAGCTGTTTGTTGAGATATAAATGCAGTAATCCTCTTGCAAATGTGGATTTACTTACACCTCCTTTATTACCAGTCATAATTACTATTCTTCTTGTTTATTTAGTTGTCTCTAATTGTTTATTTTTTGTAGTTTCTTCACTTGCTGGTATCTGTACATTTCCATTCATAGTCATTTTCTTCCTCTTGTTAGTTATGATTTACTCCACATAATTCTCAAGTTTATGAAATGTGTTAGTTATATTGCTACAGATTATTTCCCTATTTAAAGGATATTATTTGATGTAAAATACTATGCTTTTTGATATATTTTGTTTAATTATTCCTAAATTCAGTTCCCACCACAATTAGTGATTAAGTTGAATCCTGTGTTCAAGTTGGAGCCAGATGAATTGGTATAAATTTTGTGTTAATTTCTTTGACTGAAATAGTTCTTATGCCAGTACTTTTTATCCAAGCTTACTCATGCAAAAGTGCAAATAAAAGTATAATTTTATTATTATGTTCTTCTTCTGTTATATTTACTGGATTAAAGGGATGAAAAACCACCATTAAAAATTTGATACTTGGAACAGAAGTCTAACCACGAATATATACTGGAAAGCAGTTAGGTTAATAGAAATAACAGCAATAAACTCGCATTGATTTGACAGGGAATTACGAGCAAGTTAAGTTTATTTCAAGAATGAAAGGAAACAGTAAATCTTGGTTAAGGGAAAATGCGGAAATTATGTTACATCTGCGTTATCAATGGATAGCTGGAAACTGGAATAATTTCTGTAATTCGATTTTCACCTTTTTTATTTGTCCTCAAACTATCTAATATTTTAGACTTCTAACTGCTGTTTAATAGGTATTTGTATTAATCAGTACTTGCTTATTAAAGCATTGGATAAAAGTCTTCCTACGATATTTTGAGAGGATACTTTGTTGTGCAATTTTATTCTTTAATATGATTGAATTTACTTGGATACTAGAAAAATATTTTAGCTATACTTCTAGTGCGAGTAGCTAAAATTACATTTTTGCCGGATTTTATAAAATCGCGTTGCTCCCTGACTGTGGTAACAAGGCTTAAAAACCCTGCTATTTATA
This sequence comes from 'Nostoc azollae' 0708, assembly GCF_000196515.1. Lineage (NCBI taxonomy): Bacteria > Bacillati > Cyanobacteriota > Cyanophyceae > Nostocales > Nostocaceae > Trichormus > Trichormus azollae. Next base: position 14,356 of record NC_014249.1, on the reverse strand, counting down.
TGGCGCTTGCGATTGGGAGGAGTTTTAATCTTCTTTAAATTATACTTTTGGATCTATAGAGGTATTATTGATCCTAATCTCCTGAAGCAAAATTTTTATTTGTAAAAATTGTTCGAAAACTTCTGTTTGGTCTGAATTTATCTCGTTCGTATTGGTGATCAAATTGACAATATTCGTTAATTTAGCTTATTGCCTGTGGTTAACAGCTTTGACTTGTGCAACTTCTTGTTCCCTACTGGAAACTACTTTATTGAATCGCTCAACTTCTGATATCAATGGTGTAATTGTTGCTTCTTCTAATTGTGAATTAACTAGCGCCGCTGTTTGTCTGGAAAATGTATTCTGCCAACTGTTTTGACCTGCTTGTTCTAATGCTTTCTCTAACTAGGCTACCCGTTGTTCTAATTGTTGGTTTTTTATAGAGAGATCCTGCATTCTGTCTAACTGTCTCTCTTTTTCAATTAACTGCCCAATTAATTTCTCCTTCTCTTACGCCATTTTTTGTGAGTGTTCCTGAGTAGCTTTTAACTCAACTGTGGCCGCTTGAATAGCAGTATCATGAATTTCAATAAATTTCCTCAGTTCGGCTTTTATTTGTTCTCTTTCTCGTTCTGCTAAAGCCTCAGCAATCTTTTGTTCTACTTGTTGTGCAGTGAAAGTCTCTTTTGGACTAGTCTTCCTTCCGCCCTGATTTGTTAGTACTCCTAATTGAATTTGTTCTGGTTCAAACAATATTTTGGTGAATGACTCTTGAGAAACCACATTTTCTAATAGTACCCACCAGGATTCATGGCCATTTATCTCTCATTTGGCGGTAATAATGCCTTTGTAACTTTTTCAGTCTCCATCAGCAATAACGACAATCTGTATCCCAGGAGCCAACTCTGGTGCATCTATTCTTTCGTTACTCGTAGTAGCAACAACGGTGGAATTAGTTTTTTGGCGCTGGTTGCAGTTTTCTCTGCTGTTCCCTTGACTTGTGCCGCTGTTTTCTTGCCAGAATCTACCCGTTCTTTGATGAGGTGATGAGCTACTTTACTCAATTGGCTCAGGGCTCCAACGCTCCATTTATGGACTTTTTTTCGTACTAAGCTTTGGATTTGCTTTGGTAGTTAGTCAAACTAAGTGAAAATTTTCATGGCTGAGGAGGCAATATGGCAAGATATGCCAAAATCTTCACTTTCAAGCCAAGTGTGAAAAACTTGTTTACCATTTGGGCAAAAAGTAAGGCAATCGTAGTACAAATTCTGTAATGCTTTACCACTAGCTAATAATCTATCAAAGGTCTGACGGAGAAAGCCGATAAAGTTAGCTAGCGTGGTTTTGGCTTTGTTTTGCAGTGCGCGTTCTGTAAATCGGTTGTAATCAAAGCTGTAATTGACTGCAAATAGCGTAATGGTATCGGCTTGTTTATTAATGTATTTCTTTAACTCTAGCTGTGCAGTTGCTTACTTGGATATCGCCTAGAGCTACCTTAAAACCCTGATCTTGTGTCATCATAGTTTTGACCTCAAATGTTACGTCTAGTTTTTAAAGGGTGATCGCATATTCTTGCTGGAATGGGGCGATCGCCTTTTTGCTTTTTCAATTATAGCGATTAACTATTTAATTATCTAATCGCCATAATAGCGTTAAGTATAAACACAATAGAAAAGAAAGACTTTTAAATAACAGTATCCTTAATGAATCGTAACGTTTCACCAAAATTTACTAAATGAAGTGACAGAAAAGTTGTGCAGCAGTTGAAAGTCTAACTTCGTTGTCGCTTACAGGATTTAATTGATGACCAATATTTGACCAGGTTGGTGCTGGCTCAGGCGAATGGGCTAACTTTTACTGTTGTTAGGGGATTGTATCATAACTCTGAAAATTGTTATGATGTTGATATTTTAGCAGTTGTGTGTGATTTTTTCGGCTGTGGAATGGGTGAATTGTTTAATGTGATTCCCAAAGAGTGGCAATAGCGAATAAAGTAGTATTTCCAAACTTTATCTTCGTTGTTCATTACAGCTAGATCACTATAAAGAACCTCCTTAATGGCTTAACCACTTTACATTATCTCTTGAGTTTGTCAGTTAGATAGGAAAGACTGTAACAATCCTGCAAACAAAGTTTCTCTAAAATTCATCAATCTCAGAGAAGACATTTTATCAAATACAGCTGTGTAAAAAGTAACCTGGTGTTCCTTGCCTTTATAAGTCAGTAACTAAGTCCTTTCCCGTTTGGCTCAAAAATCACCCCAGTAGATTTTAAAATTGCCGATGTCGTAAATAAATGCTCAATGCTTTCTGGTGTAAAAGGAGTGGGTGGAATAGCTTTTTCAATTTCTGCCAAATCAGCATCCAAATCCATTGTCACCATTGCTTCAATTCCTGGACGAAGAGGTGTGTCTAATACCGAGTCAAACTCATACATCGATACATCCTCTTCTTTTGGATCTACGCTCATAGCTACCTATTCAATGAAAGTGGGAACTTTGGCTAAAATGGGTTGGAGATTACCCACAACAGTAGCAAAGGCATTGATGCGATCGCGTAATTTTCTATAAACTTTTGTTTCTAGAGTGCCATCACAATAAAAATTCTGGATGCGGACAGTTTGATATCTTTGTCCAATTCTTTCAATTCCGCTTATAGGTTGTTCTATGCGCATTGGATTCCAGAGGATCTCATAATTGATTAACACTCCACAATTTTGCAAGTTTAATCCTTCTGATGCAGATTTCGTACAAAGCAGAATTTTGATTTCATCTTGGCGAAATTTATGTTTAATCTCTTCTTTGGGAACTATACGCCAAGTAGTTTGATTATTGACTGTTGAATCCTGACTATTTTGTTCAGTCAACGGTGAATTGTTAACAGTTAATACTTACCCACCTTGTCCAGAGTAACAAGCTAATTGACTACCATACAATTGTTTTAAAGCATCTTGCAGATAGTCCATTCTGTCTGTGTACTGGGTAAAGACAATGGCACTTTCTCCTTGGGTTAATTCTTGGCGTAAAGTCTGAATAAAATGGAAAAGCTTGGTGTCTTCTCCGGTATGTCAAGTTGGCGCAGTAAATCCTTTAAATATTGATTTTTCTGGGGATCTACCTCTTCAAAGTAGGATTCCGTCCGCAAAATTACTGCATCATTAGCTTTATCAATATCTGTATATTAATCTTCAGTGATGAAACTTCCTTGTTTAGTTAATAAACACTCTAAACCATCTTGTAAATATGCCTTGATAGCGTACAAGGAACTGGTTAAATGTTTCCGGTACGAAGAAAAGGGGGGGGATATATTGAAGGATGCCCATAAGACTGGAACTAGTTACCTAGACCTGATTTTCCACTTCTAGTTGGTTTGGATGGCGAGTATGTTCGTTCCTATGGTAAGAAGTTGAAAAAAGCGAGTAACTTTGAAGTTTTTGTTGGTAAAAGTATAAAAGCAGACGGCACATCAAAACGTTTTTGCATGACTTATTGCTACGATAATAAACTTCAACGCCGTATCTTTAAGGTGTTAAAGTTTTAAGGAATGCAAATGAACCAACAAATAACTTTTCTATCAGATGGTGATGATAAACTTCCCAAGCTAATATCTTACTTAAACCCCGATACACAGTATTTACTGGATTGGTTTTATATCACAATGCGAATAAGAATAATATTAATCAAGCAAATGGTCAGGGGTTTGGGTCGGAAATATCAGCAGATTCAAGAAGATAGCCTCAAACAAATTAAACGTATTAAGTGCTATCTTTGGCATGGTAATGTATTCATGGTATTAGAGTTAATTGACCTAGTGATTGATATTTTAGAAATAGTTCAACTAGATGATAAAGCATCAAAAGAGTTCAATAAACTGCTAAAAATAGTGAGGGAGTTGGAGAGTTATATCTCTAATAATGAAAGCTATATTCCCAATTATTGAGAACGTTGTTGCTGTGGTGAAACTATTTCCACTAGTTTTACAGAATCAGCAGTAAACTAGATTGTCAGCAAGCGGTTTTTGAAAAAGCAATAAATATGTTGGATACCCAAAGGTAGCCATCTTTTGATTCAGGTACGGACACAAGTTTTAAATGAAGAATTAACCAGTAAATTCCAGTAATGGTATCCCGGATTTAGAGTCGATAACTAACAGAATCAGCTAATATCTTATGCTGCTTAGATACTCAATATTCATGTAATTCAATTTACCGGATCAACACAAATTTCTGTGGAAGGTTGATTTCTTTTCTAAGAAACTGTGCAAAACTAACTTTTGTGCTTAAGTTGGTAAAATTAGTTGGTATACCCCAAGCTTTTTAGGAGTTTGGGTCATGAGTAAAGAACTTGTCCAATTACCGAAAATTGGTAAAACAGAAAAACTTGAGCGTCAATCGCCTAACTCTCGCAAATATTGCGAGGTCAGGACTAGAGAACATTCGTTACTGGAAGAAGTTGAGGCGATGCGGTCAGCTATCCAAAAATCCAAGGGTCGCTACGCTTATTGAGACTCGACCCTAATTTAATTTTGTTGATCTAAAGTCATGGATTACGAGTGGCAGCAGATTTTGTGGTTATTTAAAATGGGTAAACTTTTCTTCACTATCCGTGATTATCTCTCAAAGCTACTCCTACCTAACTTTGGTAATAATTCAAAATATATAGGAAATGCTCTTTGATCCCAAACTATATTAATCATGAATAAATTGATATGTCCCCAAGCTATCCTATTCATCAGTATATAAATTAATTTTTCATTTCTGAAATATGTTTCTAAAAATGTTTTCATAATCGAGAACCAGATTTTATCAATTGTTAGGTTTGGTAAAGATATAAGTCTCTGTATTTTTCTTTTTCTACTTTCAGATTTAATCGGAATTGTTATGTCAGTAAGCAAAGCTTCTAAACTTACTTTTTCTAATGATCGCAGCAGAATGATCATCATTCTGAGCAATATATACTCTGCTAGATTCAACTGATTTTTTAGGTCTGTCTTATAGAATTCTTGTAACTCCATTAATAGATAGTCTTTATTGAAAAGACTGCTTCTATCTTTTCTTACTATAAAGCAGTATAATCTTTATCTGATAGTCCTTTTCGACTATTTTGTCATTTGTTCATGTACAAATAGTAAGATTTAAATACAGATGAATAATCAAAAATTTTAGCTTTTATTGATTCTCTAAAATACCAAAAACAATCTGCTTCTAAGTTGGGCCAAAAGTTAGGAAAAATCCGCCAAGAGATAATTGATTCTGGTATGCCTTTATTAACGGCTGAAGAAGTAGACAAAGAGAAAGCAGAATGTCGAGGTAGATATGGAGAAGACCTGATATGAATCGTAATTTTATTGAGGCTAGTATTTTAATTTATACTGCTCTTTCTCAAGGAGAGATCGCTGAACAGGCCTTACAAATTCTGGAGGACGAAAACCGAGAATTTGCTTCTAGTATTTTTCTTAAATTAGAGGTATTACCAAAAGCAATTTATAATCACTAAAAAACTGAAGTTAAGTTTTATGAAGCATTTTTTGAGGAAGTTTCTCACTGGGCAAAGGGTATAAATACAATTATTGCCACAGCTTATGAACAATCAAGTAAATTTGGAGTAGGGGCAATGGACGCTTTATATATTGGGCTAACTTTATCTGTAGAGGCAACAGAATTTATTACTAATTAAAAACCAGAAAGATCCATTTATCACACTCTAAGTATTAAAATGATTTCTATTCATTCCTAAAAAATTAAGTAACAATAATTTCAAGATTTAATCCAAGGTGCGACTTTTAACAGAACGAAGGATTTGTTTTAACTTTGATATTTCTCCTCAAAACCTCGGTAATACAGTCCCCGTTCCCGCATCCTTTTTAGAACGAACATAGGTCTTAGTAGTATCGCTCTTACTATGCCCTAACTGGTCTTGCACCTCAAACAGTGATTTACTATCCACCGCCCGCGATGCGTGAGAATGCCGTAACCAGTGGCAAGAAAACTTTACCTTCGCCACCTCAGATATATCCTGAATCAACCTTTTAATTGCCCGGTCACTCAACGGTAAACCCCGCTTTTTCGGGTTAGGTGACATATTCGGAAACACTGGCATCTTTTCACCTGCCATCCCCCGGTACTTCTTAAAGATCCGTGAAGTTTCGTGATCCAAACCAATTTCCCGGTACTTTCCCCCCTTGCCCCGAAACTTAATTGTGTAATATCCCCTGGAACTATCTTCTGGTATCGGGTCGGGCTGCCATTTAAAATTGTGCCAATATAAACCCGGATAATCTTCCTTCGGCTGACCCGGTTTATCACCAGGAACCGTCACCCGACCAACCTCACCCACCCGCATCCCACTATAAAAAAGCAAAGAAAAAACTAGCCAGTACTGCTCCCTCAATCGTTGGGCAACATCAGCCAACTGTGCCATCTCCCAATCTTCTAAATAACGCTCTGCCTTTGGTAAGTCACTGAAATTATCGTAATCTATACTACTAGTAATATTCCGTAAGAAATAGCCAACATTCTCCCCATGACCATAGCTCCATAGTGATCGCAATATTAGCACCTGGTTAGATTTGGTATAAGGAGAAACCTCACCCCAACTAGCAATAAATTCCAGTAACTTTGGTGCCTGAACCAGCCGTAAATCTCGTACACCTTGATTTTTCAACCAAGTGAGTAATTTTTGACCAAAGCGATAGTATTTTCGCTTAGTTTGCTCACGGTTCTGTGACCCTGCCCAAGCCAAAATCAACTCCTCATCATTTGCTACAGCAGGTGTAAGGTAATAATATTGGCGAATCACCTCCTCTACTAATTCAGCGGTAACAGATGCAGAAGTATCATGACATACAACTCTACTGGCGGAGGGAGGGAGACTTTCTACGTTGCTTACCTCAACATTAGTAATATCCATCTGGGAAATAACCATCACATGACAATTAACATCTAGCTTCCTGGAAGCGTGGTTTCAGGAAGCTTTTTTTATATTCTACCCTCCCGTGAATGTACAGGGAATTTCATGTCTAACTTGGCGTTCGCTCATTGGGAATATTTGGTTAACACACCAGATGGCTTTTGGTGCGTGTAATTACGGTCAGAAGAGGTAGATGGCAGGGGGAGCTTGGCTTGTACTCCGCCCCAGTTCAATTGTCCTGGAGGGGTTTCTCTAGGAGACGCTCCGCGAATGTATTTATATTCCGCGGATCTCCACGCAATAGGAGAATAGCTCCGCTGTGTGATGGGGCGAAGTGCATTCTTTATTTCAACTGTTCTATAAATTGCAAGTAAATCAGAGAAAGATAGCGATGGCAGCTAAAGATAGATTCATCCTGTGGTTAGAATTTCTTTGGAAAATGAGCAGTGGTAGATAAGCGATCATTTCCTGCGACTAGAAGTAGGCGGAACAGAGGAAAGAAATTGATTTAGTTACCCAGCAACTATTAGCAGCAGCGCGAGACCAAGAAAAAATTGCAGTTGAAATTAAGACCCTCTCGAGTGATTCGCCACTGACCAATTACCATGCTGCGTTAGGACAGTTTTTGAACTATCACCTGGCTTTAGAAATCAGTGATCTAATTCGTATTCTCTATTTAGCTATGCTTGTGGTTACTTATGAAACTTTTTTAAAACGGGAATTTGCAGAAATTTTATTAGTAAACATATCAAATTAAACAAATTATTTATGACCCGATCTAAGAGGTAATTGTATAATGGATACCATAGATTCTTATCCCCATATAATTCAGTCTTTGTTGACAGATTATGCAGCTATTCTCATCGCCAATGGGTTAATAAATTGCTACACCGTTTTTGAGCTTGAACAAGACCATTACTAGATCATGAATATGGTATAGGATGAACATCGGCAGGTATATGGTTGTGTTTTATATTTGGATATTAAGCAGGGAAAGATTTGGATTGAGCAAAATATGATGGAAATGAGAGTAGCTCAAGAACTTGTGTAAAGAGGGATAGTAAAGGAAGATATTGTGTTAGGGTTTCAAGCTCCGGAAATGCGGCGATATGTGGATTATGCAGTTGTATAATTTAACAGAAGGGATAGCGATAAATTTGAGTGTGGACGCTAACAGTATTGTGATTACACCACAAAAAAGAAAAAAATATACGCTTGATGATTTGCTCTCCTGGTATAACTCCTGATTTCATCCTAAATTGGAAACGGGAAATGCTGTGGGGAGTGAGGATTGGTAGTTAATTCTTATTTTCCGAATAGAGGAGATATTGTCAAATTAGAATTTGGGAACACACAACGATTTACGGCTGATTCTATTAGGCGTGCATTTGCCCTGCCAGTCTCAGGAATCTCCTTTGTTAAAAAAATAAATATTTTACTTCTCTAATTACCAATGCCCTCATAGGTAAAATAGATTTCACAGGGAAAAGGGAACAGAAAAAACTCATGTTTTTAAACATGAGATTGAAATAATGACACTGTTTTTTTTCAACTGAGCTCTAGATTCAGAACTAAGGTTTCTTAGATGTTCCCTGTTTCCTTTTTTGTACGCCAAAGTTATTATTCCCTAACACCAGAACCCACCATGACATAAATTACCCTTGTAGAACTCCCAAAAAACCTTCAAATCCTACTTAAACTAGCCAAAAAAACGGCCGAAACCCTTACCATTATACAAAATGGTATTCTCTTTGCCATGATTTCCTTCATCAAGAGAAAATCGGTCTTGCAAATCCTTTCCACTCTTGAAGTACTGGACGAAGACTTTGCTGAGGTGGACGCAGGATTATTACCTTTAGACGGTATTAAATTTTAAAGATGACGTATTTATACTTGTTAGATATAAACATCATTTCCGAATTAATTAAAAACGTGACAGGAGTGAGATTTTCAAAAATTCACGATGTTAGAGAAGACAAAATTAATATACTAGGCTTCTGCTCTTTAACTACGAATTACGAATTGATTTAAGCTAAAATATCTACTTCAAACTTATTAACTGGAGTTTAGACTAAGGTATGGAAAATGATCCAGTAGGGCTGAGTTAATCAGAGACTTAGAAAAAGTATGAATAACCTTGAGTATTAAACAGCAACAGATGGTTCTTTAGGTGACTGTGATACTTTTTTTGACGAGGGGGTAAGGATTTTTACGGTGAAGCTTTTGTCCGGGTTATCAACCAAGAGACTTTCCGCGAGGTTTGGGTGCAGAACCAGGAGTACCAATGGCTGCAAAAACTCCACTCATGGATTGAGTAACCCTTCCAGGGGTCAAACTATCCTGAGACTTCTGCCAAGGTAGAGGATGATCAGTAACGATATCATGGGCTAATCATAATTCCCAAGTTATCAGAGGCATGATATCACTCCACTGTTCACACTACTTACGAGTGCTTAAATTCGGTATATTCCAATGCAAACGTTGCTTTAAAAAGCGATACCAATGGTCAATGTTAAAGCGACGCAAGTAAAGAGACCAAACTTCTTCTAGGGGTGGTATTTCTTCTCCTACCCAAGTCAACCATAAACGTTTAGATACTCTCATGTTACCTTGCGCGTTGGGATATTTAACCCTAATTAGTAACAGTGGGTGTGTAGCAGCCTGACGGAAGTGTAAATTTTTCCATAATCTCACCCGGACATGTCCCAATTTTGGGTCATTTATTTTTAATACAGATGTTGTCTCACCTCATGTTGTTGGCTCATTCAGTTTAAATTTATCACCATGTTTCTTCGGACGGCCTTTCCCAGAATAATCTCCCGGTTCACCCTATAACCACAAATTTGAACGCAACTAAACGAGAATATCTGTGGGAATATTACCAGTTTCTAAGACAAAAGGCCCACAACGTATTCACTATCCCAAACGGAAATTGGTCTGGTAGCCAAATATTTACACACTTGTTTGAGTTACCAAATTGTTTTTGAGATGGGACTTTCGGCACTTGTGATTCGTTCATGTCTTAGAGGTAATGCCCAACTCCCTTCTTTTTCTGGTATCCAAGCAATTGTGTTATACCCCTGTCCTATGGTTATTGGTTTATTTCCAGCTATGGATGTACCACTTATCTTCATAGGTTCTCTCTTTCAATTTGACTGTATCTGGTTGTGACCAGTTTGTATGATCTCCTCCCAATAGAGGTTTCTCCATGGTTGGTATCTGTTCTATAATCTAGGTGCATGAATTTCTGTCGCTGTGGTCTGCGGTCTTGTAGTGCCTCCTAGAGGCTTGTGCATTTTCGTCTAAACAAGGCGTGATAGGGACAACTCTGCTAGACAATAAACATTTCTCGTTAGTAATATCGCATCTGTTAATTCAAAGTTAGCGTCTTTCACTCTGCCTAAGTACTTATATGTGGTTTGACGGAATCCTTTTAAGGAGGTACGTTCCATATTGGTGAGTAAGAGTAGGTGATTCTTCTCTTAGCTTTTGCCAAAAGGGGAACTGTATTCAATCAGACTCCCTTCTTTTATTGAAGATCACCGATTTAGTCTAAAGTTCAGTATTTTTGTTTCACTTTGCTTGTCGCCCCCTCAAGTGGTGTCCTTTTTGTCTGAAGATATACTTCAAACCCTGAGTATGTAACCATTTCCTTAAGTCAGTACCATGAAATTCTCTATCCCCAATAATGACTAATTGATTATTTTTCAATAACCTAATTATTAAACGTAATACTTTTTTGTTCTTGCAAATTACTGCAACCCTCTTTATCTAGCAGACACTAATATAGTGGTAATGCTCTTTTCTGATAAATTGCACTTACCACCAAAATGGTATTGCTTCTCCATTGTGTTCTGTCTATAGCAATTACCAATTGGGAGAGTGGTTTAAGTAATCGTGCTAAAATTGGTGCAATAGTTGGAAACTATAGCAGCACTACACTCAATTGATTAGAGTTCAAAAATCTTTGTATATGACGACGATGGCTACTTTCTTCTATTGGTAATGGCAGGTTAGCTGCTAATCTTCCTATTCTGACTCTTTTCTGTGTTTGAAGTACCCACACCACCATTTTCAGGATGATTAACTGTCTATTACTCAGGTATTATTCGAGGATTTCTTGATAAAATGATGGTAGTATTTATTTTTATTGTTTTGTTATTTTGATGAGACCATTCTTTTTTACCATCAAACTGCACCTTATAAATAGCTGTTTAATAACCCCATAAAATTGTTAATAAGCACCAGATTTTTTGAGTGCATCTATTACCTTTAACCCTTTATCTATATTAGTTTTATATTCCTTGTCGCCCGATCAAGGAAAAAGGTCCTTCATATTTAGGAGGTTGACTCCAGAGATGATCTGGACGAGTTTTAATATATTCAATTACCCAGGGATGAATATCATGATTTTTGTCCAATCTAACTAGTCTCAATGGGAAACCTTTAAATGGACATGAACTATGCGGTTGAGTAAAGGTGAAGACATGGGTTTAACGATTGCACTATCTTGAGCGCGATTACCCGCACCAATGACAATTGAATCTTTGGGAAGATGGTATTCACCAATTTTGTGTTTATGAACTAGGCTATGGAATGCTTTTTGTACTTCATGAGAACAGGCATCTTAACTCCATCTAAATAAGAGTTCTATTCAAATTCTAAGCCTAAACGATGTTGATCATTTGTTACGTTATATCCTCTTATTTTATCATTGATAAAATTCCAGGCATCTTGAGATATCTTAGATTTATCTACTAGGTTTGTACCCTGGAAAAAATTTCCATAATTGACAGCACTATGATGAACAAAATAATTTCTTATAGCATAACAAGTACCCATAAACTAACCATAATTTACTTTTATAAAGTAACTAATATAAGAAGATTTATTTTCTTTGATAAAGTGGCTAATTAATTGTGATGGACTAGTCAGATTTTTACAGGCTGATTCAAGACAAAAAATAGAGAAATCTTACTTGTAATTGAGTCATATATAGCCTAAGTTGTTGCAAGATACGCTTGAAACTAAAGTAGTCGGGCATTTTCAAAAGTAATTTCTGTTCCAGAATATCTAAAAATATCATTACAGGTATTAGTATCACAGAGTAGTTTTTCTAGTAGTTTATGGGGATCCTCTCTACCATTCACAAGAGTATTTATACAAGATAAATCACCTCCTATTTGTTCAAATTCTTTAATTTTATTGATAGATGTATCATGCAAAAATAATGAAAAACTATATACATTTAATGTATCAACTATTTATTATAACTTATTAGTGCTGTTATTTATATAATCTTTTAATCTTTCTGCATTTATTCTTCTATCTCCTCTTTAACTAGTTCAGTTTGACGTTCTATTTCTACTTATGCTAATTGCAATCTCCATTCCCAGTATGGTTTAAGAACTGAATCATTTTCAGTCTCTAGTTTTTGTTCTGCTGTTTCTACCTCTGCTTCAAAAATTGCAGCAACTGTTCCTATACTTGACATCCATGTTTTTTATTTAGGATTAGTCAGAGCTTGTAGAATTGAATATTTATTACTATCATTAAATTGAATTGCTAGAGAGTAAGTCTCATGGGCAATTTTACGCCGGTTAGGAGACTCTTCTGGGTAATAACCAGCAAAATTTGACCACTGATAAATTTCTTGTGGATTTTCCTTTACTTTAGAATCTCGCAGCTTTTCTATAACTAAATCACTGGTAAATACTCTATTAAGAGTAACCTCAAATAAATGCTGAGGTAAACTATACACTAACATTGGAGAAGTATCAATATATTATAGTATAGTTGTGAGTATGTTTCTTACTTTATTATCATTTACTTGTTCTAAACAAATAGGAATAACCAATTCAGATAATCTTTGTAAACTGGGTAATATTTCGTATTCTAGTGGAACTATCGGATTCTAAAGACATTTCTAAGCGTGTTTATACAGCATTCAAGAGCCACTCCAAATCTAGTTTAGCAAATATTTGCAATATTTCTTGTAAATGGTCAATACTTCTACCATTAAGATTATACATGTCAGGTGGATGTAAAACTTGATCTAAAATCCCATAACTCAAGGAAGGATTATTTACATTATTAGTCCTAATATTCAGTGAATGTATTGCATAGTCTAATAATGCTAAAAATGTAGTTAACTGATTAAGCAATTATTGATTATCAAGCTCATTAAATACATTTTGTAGTGTATTTTTGATTCTGTCTAAATTGGGAAAGAAAATTCCACCCATTAAACTGAGAAAGGGGATAGATGAATTAGTCTGTAAGAAATTATTTTTCTGCTCTAATAAAATATTTACTTCTGTATCTGAGATACTATCCCAGGTAGTTTCATAAATTCCTTGAATCAGATTTACAATTTTTTCTTTATTATTATTATTAGTTCATTGTAGAATCTTCTGAAATACCTATGTTAGTTCTGAGTAATTATTTTTTCTAGTTATCCAAACCCAGTTTTTACAAACTATTGTAGCAAACTGAGACTCGGGGTTTTCAAAAGATAGTGTTAATACTTGTTCAAGAAACTTATTTATGACTTCACATTGTGCTGCTTTCTCACCTAATTTAGCAGCTACAATGAATGGTATAGATATTTGATTAGGATTTCCCAAAAATGGAAGTCTAGTCTGAATACATTCATGAATACTCTGTAAGTTATTTGGATTAACTAGTTCTTAGTTTATACCCTCTCCCCACTTTTCTAAAACTCTCTATTGGAAAGTATCTCTCTCAAGAAGAGGAGCATATTCTGGGAATAGTTAGTTTTTCTGAAAAAAATCTTTAGAGTTAGTTACTATTTTTTTGAGTTCAGGATCTCGATCAAATCAGTAATGCCAATCCCAAGTGTTACGAGCAGTAGTAAGTTGTTAAGTATCTAGAGTTTCATAACTATTTAGCGAGTTTAATACCCACTGTCAATCCTGAATTAAAACATTACGAAATTTTTCAGAATAGGAAATCACATTATTAATTTCTCGATGTAATTCAACTAATAAATCCCAGAAAAGTAATGCCTGATTTGATGAAATTTTGCGCTCGGATAGAATCTCTTTGATTTTGCTACGAAGTGAATCTCTAATTCTCCACCCGGATTGATCTTGTGTAATTATTTATCCTTGATCAATTAGGTTTCTTCCATTAAAGCGTGTATCATAGTTTTCAACAGATAAAAGTGCCTTGCATAAAATATTAAGTTGTAACTTATAATATTGATTAATATTCCCCATTGGGCAGATGTGTTCTAATATAGTATTTGCTATCTTCAAAGCAGATTCTTAAAAATTACTAATAAAGTCTAAACCACCTGTAATGATTTTAGGCAGAATAGTTACTGCTCTTTTACCATCATTGGGGAAGCCTTGTGGTCTACGATTTACAATATTATGTTCTTGGATTAGTAAATCATATAGTAATAAGGAAATAGTTTTCTGATCATTTAGACTTTGACTGGTAATA